>JANODQ010000001.1:0-5459 GCA_031412775.1 Pirellulaceae bacterium
CTGGAAGATGGCGACCGACCGATCGGATATCGGAACTATTACGCTCAACAATGCCGAGATGTTGGTTGATGTCCAGCCTGGTACCACCAGCTTGGAGGAAGCCTTGAAACCTTTGCTCGGTGATCTCAACGCCACCAATCCCACAAGCAATGACGCAGCTAGTTCTGCTACGTCGGTTGCGATTCCCAAAGGTCGTATACGCATTGCGAACGCGTTACTTACTGCTCGAGATTCAGTTGATCTTTCGGTCTGGCAGCTTGTCGTGAACGAAGCCGATATTCCTCTTCCAACAGCCGAACAACGAATACCACCGATTACACTAGTCGGTGCCATTCAACAGGTAGCCGGAAACGCAACCGGCACCAATGCTGGTCAATTCACTATTCGCACAGAACCGATCCCGGGTGTTACTGTAGATCCGTCATCCGCGATTCCACCGATGAGAATGGCGATCGCTACGACGGCTCTTCCTTTGGAATGGTACAGCCTTTTAAATCGCCGTCTGACAAGCCTCCCGATCGATGCAATCACGGGACAAGCTACCGTCCAAGCCGACGTGACAATGATGACTCCCTCCAGCATTGTTGCAAAGATCACGACCGCGCAAATCGATAACCTGAAAATTACCTCTCCTCAGATTGTTGGTAATCGTGGTGCATCGCTCAGCCGAATTAGGTTGTCAGGTGATGTGAGCATGAGCGGCGACCGATTGCTTGCGGAGAACGCGATCCTGGAATCCGATATTGGTGCCCTCGGGGTCGCAGCATCCATGCCGATGAACTTCCAACCGCCTACGGCAACCCAACCATGGATACAAGAAGCACAGTGGAACATCCAAGGCAGCGTGGATCTCGCTCGTCTGGTACAAATCGCTCCCGATATGATTCCCATGCAAGACGGCACCAAGCTTGTCTCCGGTAAGGCCACTCTCTCCAGCATTCAAACGCTGCGAAACGACCGCAGCCCATCCGGTGAACACAAGATCGAGCTCGGTGATTTGGTAGCGACCGTGGCCGGAACGTCCGTTAGCTGGCCTGATGCGTTTTCTGCTTCAGCGAACATTCAACCTGACAGCTCGGGCAACGCGGCTATCAAAGCCCACTGTAAATCAGAATTTTGCGACATCAATACACAAGGCGACTTCACGGAAGGATCGCTCGTCGTAAAAGTCGATCTGGATAAACTTCATAGCCGAGTCTCCCAGTGGTTCGTGATTCCCATGGTTCAACAAATGTCTGGAACAGCCGATGTTGATTTGAAATGGAATCAAGAATCGGCTACACGTCTCATTGCAAGTGGTCAGTTCGCAACCACACCGACGAACGTTATCCTTACTAGCGGTAGACTGAACGAACCCGCTTGGGCCGGAACCTTCGAAGCCATCGGAACCAAGGATCGAGGTTCACTCATACAAGTAGACAGAGCCTCCTTGGTAATGACGAGCCAAGCCGAAAAGCTTAAGGCAGAGCTTCTCGAACCAGTCTCGGTGGTATCCCCCGCAGCAGGCGCAGTCAAACTTCCTCCCGGAGCCCTCACGCTCGAGCTAACCGGAAACCTCGCATTGATTCAACGACGACTTGAGATGCTCACTGGGATGAATCCTGGTATGGCCATTGACGGTCAATGCAGCTTGGTGGCTCAAGGCGCAGTCGACATGGTTCACGCCGAGGTGACTTCGGCCAACTTTAAAGCGAAATCCTTCAGTGTTAACGGCGACGGCTATCGAGTTCGCGAACCCGTCATCGAAGGGACTTTTGCAGGACGAGCCGACACTTCCGATATCGCACGACTTCAAGTCGACAACCTCCAAGTGCAAGCTTCCTCGTTCGCTCTGACCGCAAGAGACAGTGCGACTGCCGATGGCCGCGGTCGTCAAGGAAAAGCAGCCTTCCGTATCGACCCAAGTCGTATGATGAGCTCGATTGAATCCACACCAACTACAAGCGTCGCGCCGTTGAATTCAACTGCATCTTCAACTGCATCTGTGACGACCGCTATCGAAGCGGATCTTACCGGTTCAGCCGATTGGATCATTGATCCAGCAAGCGATATTCGATGGCAAACAACCCTCGATGGCAAAGACATTCGCGTCAAGCAAACCGCTCCCGCATCGTCGCAACGTGCCGCCTCGGCTCAGCTCGTTAGTACTCCTGTTAACAATACTTCTGCGATAGGTGAAGTCGATGCGTCGGGTATGTCGTTGCTGTGGGCAGAACCACTTGCCAAGGCGAACTGCGTCGGAAAATACGATCTCAAAACTGGCCAGATAGAACTTTCTGAAACAACCGTGCAAACGACCTGGATGGCCTACGGTGGAAAAGCGAACGTGGAATCAACTGCGGACGCCATGAAGGTCATAGCGAATGGTCAGATGACTTATGACGCAGCAACGGTCGCCGAAAAACTGCGTCCTTGGACAGGTAACTATTTAGTCATCCAAGGACAACGAACCGAACCCGTAGAGTTCACTTGGACAAGCAACTCGAAAGTCGGCTCGAATTGGGCAGATGCTTTGCAAGCCCGCACTCAAATCGGTTGGGACTCTGCAAACGTGGTTGGGATCGCAATTGGAAAATCAGACGTCCCGTTAGTAATCGAGAACGGTATCTTCAAATCGAAGACATCCATTCCAGTTTCTCAAGGAGCAATGCGATGGGACTTAACTGGCAACGTGGGTGGCGATCCGATTGTAATTCGTCAAGCTCCCGAAATGGTACTTGAGAACGTAGCGATCACGCCGCAAATGTGCCAAGGTTGGTTGAAGTATGTGGCTCCACTTTTGGCAGATGTCACAAGCGTCCAAGGCCAAGTAAGTTTAAAGATCGATAACGCTGAAATCGTCCCAACAGATTCCCTCCGTCAAACCATTGCAGGTCAACTTCAGATACAAGGTGCATCGGTTGGACCAGGTCCGCTAGCCGATCAACTGCTCGGTATCGTTCAACAAGTGCGAGCGCTTCGCAAAGGCATCACCGCCGATCCAAACGCCTCGCCGGGGTCGACCGATACTTGGCTTCAGATGCCGCCGCAAAACATCAACTTTTCTGTCGACAAGGGGCGTGTCTCGCACAAGAACCTGCAAATCAAAGCAGGCGACATCGTCATGACAACAGATGGTTCGGTAAGCGTCGATGGCCAGTTGTCGTTGACGGCAAGTATTCCGATCGCGAAGGAATGGGTCGATGGAACCCCAGCCCTGGCTTCACTGGTTGGGCAAAGCATTCAGATACCCGTTGGAGGGACGATCCAAAAGCCTCAGGTAGACGTATCGGCTTTTGCATCGGTGACTCGACAACTCGGCGAAGCAGCAGTCCAAGGTGCGCTTAGGAATCAACTGGACAAAGGACTTAACAAGATCCTTGGCCCCATCGAAAAGCAGATGGCACCGATCCAGCAAGGCATCCAAAAGAATTTGCCAAATCTTCCTAACCTCGGCGGATTCGGCATACCCGGATTCGGAAGCTAGAACAACTTAGTTCAGCGATTTAGCAATCTGAAAAGCGAACACTTATACCGCATCAGATGTCGTAAGACATCTGATGAACTAAGCGTTTACAGTGTTTCCGCCGACTTCCGAATTCTTACGAATCCGGCTACTACAAGGCGTCAGTTAAAGTCCGAATTCTGGCGAATTCAGCTTCGTTAAGACATACGACGAAGTCAGTCTTGGATTGACTTCGATTGCAATGTAAGAATTGATATCCGTAGGCAAACCATCGCACAAAAAATCAAGCCCTATCCATCCTCGCGGGTTTCCAGGAATCGCGGCGATCGCGGCTCTTGCGAAAGATTCGGCGATTTTCTGATGTTCATAAGGCCACGGTTCTCCGCTTCCTAAGTAACTAAGCTCAGCCCATTGAATATCTCCGAATGAGGACTTTGATTCCGTAAGAAATTGATCTCTGGCAGGTGAACACTTAATCAAGCCATCCTCTGAGAAAATCAAAGCGATACTGGCTGATCGCGCAGGCATCCAAGGCTGCAACAAAAGTTGATTGAAGTCACCTGTAAACCGCCGAGCCCAAGAAACTAAATCGCTGAAGCGACTAAAGCGACGAACACCGATCCCACCGGCTCCATCACGAGGCTTTACAACCCAAGCCGTACTTTCATTATCGTTATCACGTACAACCTCTAAGTCTTGTAACAAACTGCTGCACAGAAGTTTTGTCATCGGCTGGCGAATGGAATGCTGGTGCCACTGCAAAGCTGTCAGCCATTTATCACTCGCCGTGGAAATGAACTCGTCGCTCGCATTAACTAAGTCCACACCATGCGACCGCAAGAATCGCGTCGCGCGCAATAAAGCGTTATCAATCTCTGGTGCAATTACCAATGCCCGACCGCACATTTGAGCCACTCGCAACCACTCGCTAAGGCAGTGCTCTCCCGGGCGAATGAAATGCCATTTAATTTGATCCAGTAGTTTCGAATCATTTTGTAGCAATGCGATGCTACCAGAGGGTAAGTCAAGCGATGAATGCCGACAGCCATGGACTTCCACTCCATGACTTTGAATCCATTCCATCGCCACCGCCAGCAACATCGCGTCGCCCTCACGCAGTAGCTTTTGGTTTTCTGCTTGGTCAAATAGATTCTGACTGCCGTCGATAGGCAATTTGGCTGATAAATCGACTGGCAATCCGACTGGCATTCCGGCTGGCAATCCGGCTGATAAATCGGCTATCGCATTCGAGGTTGTCTCGAGATAATCTTGACATCCGATGAATTCAAGAACTGCAATCCTCTTCATGTGACAAACCGTTTTACCAATAGAACTCTTGCGAAATCGACTTCCACATGACGAATAAAAACGCGGCAAGCTCTTCGGCTCCGCTACAAAATGACTCGACGAACTTACACACGCCGATACCGACTACCAGCCAACGCGTTACGATTCCAAAATCTTCGGGAGATTCACTCGGGGGTATTCTCGACTTGCCGAGTGAATCCGTCCAGGGTTACATCTTGATGGCACATTGCTTTACGTGTTCGAAAGACTTGAAAGCCGGATTTAGAATCGCACGCGGTCTTGCCGGATTGGGATGGGGCGTTCTGCGATTCGACTTTACTGGCATAGGACATAGCGAAGGCGATTTCTCAAAAACGAATTTTCATACAACTCAAGAGGATCTCCTCGCGGCGGCAGGCTATCTTGAACAACACTATGCGGGTCCCACGATGCTCTTCGGACATAGCTTCGGCGGCGCGACGGCAATGTCGGTCGCTAACAAAATTGAGTCGGTGCGATCTGTTGCAATTCTTGCGGCCCCCAGCGACACCGGTCACTTGGCTGACATCTTAGTAAACATGGACCCACGCATCGAGTCGGAGGGATTTGGTGAGGTGACCATCGGTGGCCGCAAGTTCCCCATCGATCGACAAATGACCGAAAACTTTCGCAGCTACGATTTATCTCGAGACATCGCAGCACTTGAGAAGCCGTTGATGATCTTTCA
>JANODQ010000002.1:0-3652 GCA_031412775.1 Pirellulaceae bacterium
ACGTCAAGCTTCGTAAGCGTTCGCTCGCCTTCGCCAAGGTCATCATCTAAGACCTCAATTTTCAGTGGGATTAACGATTCACTTGAATTGATTTGTCGACTAACAACAACCGATCGCAATCCACCCAAGATCCCTCCAAAACTGTAGAAATTCGATTGCGATACGACGCCATCACCCCAAGTGACACTCGCTGTGAATGAATCTTCAAGTCCAGGATCATAAAAACCAACAGATACGCTTGCGTAATTGTTCCCCAAAAGCGATTCGTAGCTAATAGTCGCGTTAGTAACGATTTGAGGTTCAACGTTTTCGACGGTGATGGTTTTCGTCTCGCTGTCGCCAGCGAATTGAACTCGCACATCGACTGAATCGCTTGGTGTTCCATTTCCGGGCCAGGGCCCATCATCTTGTGCATGAAAACCAGCGTATTCGTTGAATATTCCGCCCCACGAAGTGTCTCTCCAATCGCCGTAAACCAGACCAGAGAATTGTTCACCTTGGTCGATCGCCCCGTTGAAATTCATATCCGCAGTAATGGTCAACGACTGCGGCATGACAAAACTACCGTCTTCGTTGGTAGGTCCTTCTAGTTCCAGATAAACAGCGAAATAACCTCCCTCGTTTACAGAACTAATTTCTCCTCGTGTTCCAGGGTATGGATCTACGAGTTTGAACTTCTTAATTCCATAACTTGTTGGTGGTGGTGTAGGTGTAGGAGGTGTAGGAGGTGTCGGTGTTGGAGGTGTCGGTGTCGGTATCGGTGTCGGTGTCGGTGTTGGTGTTGGAGAGTCTGGTATACAGGCATCGTTGGGACCCTCATGAGTTCCTTCAGGACAGAATCCCCAGTCCGTCATCCGTTGGTTATCTGAGGTGGTGTTAGCGGATGAAGAACTGTAGTTAAAACTCGGCTGTAAAGCCAAATTCAACGTCTGGCTTCTTTGTTGCAACGGGCCGACGAAACCGGTTTGGCTTAGTTTGGGGGATGATTGAATTGGTCCGTTTGGTGTGGGGGTCGGAGTGTAAGAGAGATCGTACGGAGTTGGCGTCGGCGTTGGAGACGATAGGGTTCTTGCAAAAAACTGATCGGCAAAAAATGCATTCGGCGCAGGCGAAGTCGAGGCGGTTGAATGAAGACTATTGCCCGGGATGAACGATGAGGGCTGCTGGGTGGCCTGAGCGGCGGCAACGTTGGATACAACAACGTTCGACTGCGATGCGTCTGACGGCCCTTCTACCGGGCCGTAAAGCAAGGGTACAGCATCCATCGCGAATAGATCTTTACGGTCAAGTTTCTCAATTCGCATTATACGTGCATCGCGTTGTGTCAGAGCCGATGCCCTTTGCGTGATCGGTGAGAAACCGCCAACCAACAACACCTAACGATGAAATGGTGAATGCATTTAACCTGCCCTTTTTGAGTTTCTGCCGAAAACTTACCAAGCCAACAACGGCTTGGTCTCAGCCTTGTAATCGTTTCCAAAGCTTGAAAATCGAACGTTGAACAAACTACACCACACGAATTGTGACCCGCCAGAACCTAAAGTTTGGAAAACTGAATATCAAGGAATTTCTTAATAGAATAAAGATTTACAGATTCTTTTCGGTAATATCTATTCAGACAAAAAGGATTTAAGCGAAGCGTCAAGATAAACGGATTGTGAATTGTCTTCGCGCGTGCGAGATAGCCTTAACTCGCCCATGATCGCGGATTAGAGGAAGTTGATTATAAAACAAGATGATTGTTTCCATGACGATTAGTTGGTAGTCGATCTTGCGGTATACATCGGGCCTTGCTCGAAGAAGACACAACGCTAGATCGATAGTCGGAGTTTCCTGTTTCGCACATGAAGTCCCTAACTACATACCATCAGTCGATATTCGTACTCTGGTGTCTTGTCCCAGCTAGAAAATGCGATTCACTGATTTTTGCGTTTTGTCTACCGAGTTGAAATGGGAAAAAAGACAGGATAGACTCTCTGCCGTATGGTAAAAAAGTTACGTGCAACTATTCTGCTTGAATCCTTACCGACCGTATTTGCTTGGCGGTTCTTGTAACGTTGACGACGATCGAAGGCAAACCAAAATTTTGTTTCCGGCTTTACAGTAGCTAGTTGATTTTGAAGGATTTTTAAGGGGCTCAAGCGTTGTTTTTTATCATCGGTCCATTGCGAACTGGCTCATCGTTGCTGACAAGGTGTATGGACGATCATCCCGACTTATTGTGCTTTTGCGAATCGGAAGTTAATCGGACGCTTATGCCTCCGCATCTTGTAGAACTACACTTTGCGAGGATGCTGCATCATGGATTTACGCATCAGGAAACCGCTCGCTTGCTCAATAGGCGGAAGCAAAATTCAGTCGAAGTCTTGATGAATTGGTACCGCGATGCATTTCATGTTGCCAAAGCAAAATGGTCCAAACAAAACGCCTCGGTTGTTGGAGACAAGAGCCCCGACTTGTACCTTGATCCACAGTTGGTTCAGAAACTGGCGAGTGAAGATCGATTGCTCTACTCTATCCGCGACCCTCGTGCGATATTCCGGAGCATTGTACGTTCTAGCGAGACAACCACACAAGAAATGCATGTCCGGTGGGCGACTTTTCGGGACAACGTCGAGATTTGGGAGAAGCATCTTGATTCCGATAACGTCATGGTCGTTCGATACGAGGATCTAGTTCGATTCCCGGAGACGACGATGCGAAAAGTTTATAGGCATGTAGGGGTAGATTACTCGGATCGTTTTTTGCAACTGTTTCCACGCTCCTATCCGACGCGGTTTCATTTGGGAAAAAGTTATCGACAAACAGTCAGGAATTCGAAACAACTTTGATCTGCAGGGGATAGATTCATGGCGAACCGAATTGACAAGGGAAGAACGAAGCTTTGTGCAAGCTGATTCCTTCGCCAAGAAGATTTGTGATCGGTTTGGTTATGAAATCTAGCGAGTTTAAAAAGTTTCAAAGTCGGATTTGACGATGTTGATTGATGTTTTTCATGCGCGCCGTCTTTATCCGTTCGGTAACAACGAACGGACTTACGAATCAGTGAAAGGCTGGAGCTAAATCATGCCTCGAAGTAGTTTTTTTATTGACGCTGAATGGAAACGTTGGATTGCCGAGAATACCCTGCTCGGCGCACCTGTGGATGATTTGGTGCGGATACTAATCGAAAACGGGTTCGATGCCAGTCACTCGAAGTTAGAGGTCGAGGCTTGCAAAAACCATCCGTATATTATCGCGGCAACAGCGTTGAGCAAGAAAATGAAGAAAACCGATTGGGTGCTGCATACATCGCGGATGTTGCGAGAAGCTCATTCACCAGAAATCGCCGAGTACTCTGATTCGATCGATACAGATTTGTTTTTTAAGCAATTTTATGCCCTCGACAAGCCCTTGATTGTGAGAAATGCAGTCAAGCATTGGCCAGCCGTAAAGCAATGGAATGCCGAATATCTTATTGAGAAAGCTGGGGCTTGTGACGTTCAGATTCAATCGAGAAGAACGCAGAATTTGAACTATGAAATCCAGGCTTCCCAACATCGCCAAGTGACCCGCTTTGACGATTTTGTAAAACAGGTATTCTATGGTGTCGAATCAAATGACATCTATATGACCGCACAAAATGGCGACATCAACGGTAACGCTCTAGCAA
>JANODQ010000003.1:0-1893 GCA_031412775.1 Pirellulaceae bacterium
CGATTCACCCAGGCTTCGAATCGCAATGCGTTTTGTAGTGTCTTCTCCCATGAACAATTGCGATTCGTCAACACTCCCGTACGCCTCTGCTAGTGCGAGAGTTGCGAATCCGTGATGGTACATACTTGGCCCAAGATAACCTGTTCGACTATCTTGGGAACGCAAGATGCTTTGAAGTGCCTTTCGAATAGAAACCGTATAAGGCCCGTAATTAGGATCTTCGCCAGATGCAAGCAACGCCAAGACAGCCAGCCCGGTCGTCCCTGGACCGACCTCACCACCGCTCCAAGATCCGTTATCGTTCTGAGTCTTCTGTAAAAACTGAAGCCCGCTTTCATACATCGCGCGAATCTCTCGCGGTACCGACTCGTTGGTTGTAAGATCCCCGCCTATGGAAACGGATGCATTCGATCTCGCTTCGCTCTGTACCTGTTGTGCATCACATTTGTGCACGAACACACAAACTTGAACAATTGACAAAGCATACAAAAGCATTGGGCCGAGGAACTTCATATCGTTATTTCGTTCCGTCGTTCGAGTTCAAAAGCGGAACATTTAATCGCCAGTGACGTTGTAGCGAGATCATCGTTTTGACTTGTTCAGGGTCAAGGAATTCTTCTAGGTCGTTTTGTTGAAGCTTCATCGCTGCAATCATTGGTGCGAGTCGGTAATCATCCTCTTTCAATCGATTTGGTTCTTGTATGGCAAAAAGATCCACTAGTTTGTCTTCTGCCCGTTGCTCATCCTGCGTAGTGGGCTCGTTATTTTTAGCATGATGCAACTGCAGCTTTTGCAGCATTTTGCTCCTTTGCTCAGAAGTAAGCGGCATCGACTTTTCCAGGCTGACCAGGAACGACATCATCTTTTGCGTTAATCGCAATTGATCTCGCTGTTGCGATTGCAAAGCGAAACTTTTAATTTGCTCGGGCGTAAGCGTTTGCATCACGACCCCTTGGAAAAGCGAACCTGCTCCGTGCAAACTACTTTTCCAGCGTTTTTTAAACGGAATCAACTTGGCTTGGATCTCAGGTTTGGA
Source organism: Pirellulaceae bacterium (assembly GCA_031412775.1). Lineage (GTDB taxonomy): Bacteria > Planctomycetota > Planctomycetia > Pirellulales > Pirellulaceae > JAIYDQ01. The sequence continues at coordinate 1,037 of JANODQ010000003.1, forward strand.
GAGAAAACTCGCGAGGTCTTTCCTGTTTGCGATCTCTTCATTTGCTAAGGGTTTTAGCTCGCTATAAAGATCTTCGATATCTCGAAAGTACTTCGCGATGTCGCCGCGACCTGCGAGCAAAAGTTTGGTCGATTGTTCGCTGGTAAGTTTACATTGTGTTTGCAGTTCGGAAACGCTCTGTGTGAGGGAGCGGTCCGCTTGCAATCTTGCCCATGCTTCAGAACGTCCGGAGAGTAACTCCGATCGCAACCAATTGTCTCGACGCGGATCAAGCGGAACCGCAGCCTCAAAGACAACTTCATTTGCACCATTAATAACGCCATTGGCAGCAGCGGGCGGGCGGTCAACTATTGGAGATTGGCCATTCAAAGGTTCTTGACTTAATGCCGTACGCACGAGTAAACAAATAACCGAGACTACGAGCACCAAATAGGTCCAACACGGACCGCGATGTGCCGACTGATCATTCGGATAGAGATGTGGGATTGATAGTTTGACTAACACGATGTTTTCATTGAAATTAATTTATTTATCGATTCAAAAAGTCATTTTGATATTAGTATCGGATCGAAAAGGGGATTCTGGGTTAATGATTCGCTTTCGATTGCTACATGTCGATAACCTACATACATATTGAACTGCGTAGGCGTGAGGTGCTTTAGTACAAGTGTATCCTTGAGTCCCGGAAGGAATGAATCAGAAGACTCGTAAGCTTCAATCGGAATCGTGGTAATTCCGCCCCATGTTGCGAGATCATTTCTCAGGATCTCAATCTGACTTAGCGAAAGTTTCAACTTGCTATCAATAAGCAAAGTGACGCCTAACGCACCAGTTTCTCGAGCGAACTGTTCCCGAGC
>JANODQ010000004.1:0-4071 GCA_031412775.1 Pirellulaceae bacterium
CGAGGAGAGCCGCCGCAAGTTTGCTAGAATCCTAGCCGAGTCGGCTCAACCATCGATCAGTGAGCCTGAACTTGAGCGATCTTCAAAGCAGAATCTGTTTCTCATCTCCGAGGTGATCGTCAAGTATCTGGAGTTCGCCGAGACCAATTACGTCCAGGATGGTGCACCCGGCAAGGAGTTCTACGCCATGATCGAGGCACTCAAGCCGGTCAATGAACTCTATGGTGACATCTACGCCGACGAGTTTGGGCCACTAAAGCTCAAGTCGATCCGTCAGCACATGATCGACCAGGATCTATGCCGTACAGAGATCAACAAACGAATTGGCCGCATCAAGCGTGTCCTGAAATGGGCGGTTAGCGAGGAACTGGTCCGACCAAGCGTTTACGAGGGTGCTCGCACGGTAACCGGACTCCAGTTTGGTCGCACCACGGCAAGGGAATCGGAACCTGTGAAGCCCGTGGCGGAATCAGTCGTCGAGGAAACCATCGGGTTTGTGGCTCCTCAAGTAGCCGCCATGATTCGGCTTCAACTGCTCACCGGGATGCGTCCCTCGGAAGTAGCCGAGATGACCGCTGGAGAAATAAATCGTGAAGGCGAAGTCTGGCTGTACGAACCAAGTAAGCACAAGAACCGTTGGCGAGGCCATCAGCGTGTAGTTCCCCTTGGGCCAAAGTGCCAAGAAGTAATCGCTCCGTTTCTTGATCGTCCCTTGGATGCCCATCTGTTTTCACCCGCAGAAGCCGAGCATTGGCGTCACGAGCAGCGTGCTATCAACCGCAATCGCGAGACCAAGGTATTTCCCTGCGAGCTGAAAATGCGAGAAAAACGCAAGGAGCAAGCTCTCAAGCGGAAGTCCAAGCGAGCGAGAGGAAGTTGCTACAACCGTGACAGCTACCGAAGGGCCATTGAATACGGAGTTCTCAAAGCCAACCGAGCGAGAGTCGCAGCCGACCCCAAATCGAAGCCTCTGGAGTCCTGGTTCCCGTATCAGCTTCGTCACACCTACGCAACTCGTATGCGTAAGTCACACGGAGTCGAAGCAGCTCAACTAGGCTTAGGGCACAAGCGTACGAACATCGTCGACACCTACGCCGAGAAAAATACGGCTTTAATCGTGGCGATCGCGAAGGAAAATGGCTAATGCCTGGGATTTATACGAATGTTCTGCAATAGATCTAACGGCTGGAACACTTTGTAGCTCCCGCCGCTATTTACTTGCAGCGGACATATCAAAATCCCTGCGAAAGAGAAGTCGAACAAAAATAAAGAAAATTGGTTGATTTCTGAAAGCGATCGTCATATCATCCAAGCGCGTGGTTATGGACATCTAGGTAGATGTCGTGATAGCAGTATTAGAAATTTGAAGTTGGTAGTAGCATTGAAGCCAACTGAATGGCAAGAAACGAAGGCGAATTAGGATTAAGTAGATAATCCGATGGAGAGGCGGAATCTATTTGCAACAATTGGTTGCCCCTGCTAGCAAAGGCTAGCTGATTCGAGAGTTGGGAGCGGGAGAAGAAATTTGGCAACTATGCCAAGTTTTGTAGGTCAGTGAGCTGGAAAGTAGGAAACCACTGAGCCTTTAAACCTGTCGCTCGATTGTAAATGACAATCAAGAATATGTGTGTTCCTTCGAGTCTAAGACTCGTCCAGCATAGTGGAAGTGTCACAGTTAATCCAGAAAGGAGAAGCGTGACGAACTACGACTCGTTGAAGTGCTTGCAAGTAAACACTTACTGCGGTTCGAATAGACCTTTGAATCCACTTGATGAGACGCAAATAGCGTCATCTTCTCCCAATGGAATCTGTGAAATAGAAAACAGAGCCTTGGAATCTAATGGAACGACGGTCAACGAACAATGATTTAGTTAGGTACAGTGAGTACAGCCTTCACGGTGAAGGCAACGAAAGAAACGGGATTGGCGAGTCACTCCCGAACAGTTGGAACAATTCTAATGCAACGAACTCGGTCGAGGATATTGTTGAAGATATCAAACTCGCCTTAAGAATTCAAAATGAAGTGATCAATTGTAAACTCAAGGAATTATCAAGTCTATGCAAAGATTCAAATGCCTTGACCAAAGAGTCGGCCCCTAGAAAAGAAAATTGGTTTAAAGATGCCTACAAAGGTGTAGAGATGATGGGAGTAAAAGTGATCCTTCGAAAGCGAGAGCGAACAATACTTGAAAGGTTTTGCAGAAGTCGAGGAGCTAAGCTTACCATAGACAATATTGTGTCATCTTGGGTAGTTTGGCAACAGTCGATCAACACACTAAACGATAAAACTAGGAAGAGCACATTGAGTTCGGTTCGGAGCTGTATCTCCAGTATAAACAAGGCGCTCCAAGCGGCATTTAAATTTCCCGAACATAATCGACCGATTACGGTTGACGATGGACTGTATTCGTTCGACATAGACATGTTACGTACCGCAAGCAAACAATTAACGCGAAGAGTCGTTAAGCCTCGTTAGTCTATAAAATTTAAAGTGATAACCCGCCTAGAGGTGCTTAGCTAAGTATAGCTAGGCGTCTCGAAGCGGGTTTTTCTTTTTGCCGCATGTGATTGAGGCACGCTCCCTTGTAGCTAGTTGGAGTCTTTAGAGATTCCAACAATTTCGATACGCAATTGCATTAGCTTCTGTACTGCTAATTCGTCCGTATATTTCGTTCGCTACGAAGACTTGTAAACATTCTTGCCAAGCTCCCGGATCTTTCTGGAGCAAGTACTGCGGCAGAGTGACAGGCAACCGAGAATCAATCGCTCCCTATCCGAGACACGATGTCGCGATAAACAATTTTTCGATTTTCTTAGTCGCAGCGCGGCTCGAGCGCGGATTCATGGCGCAGTTAGGGCGCACTACTCAGGTCTCCTTAGAAACATGTGTTTACACCTGTATCTAAGGAGAACGAAGTGAAATCGCGAATCATCAACCAGGGGCGGTACTCGCTCAACGAGGTCGCAAAGATCCTGAGGGTCCATATCTCAACTATACACCGATGGCGACAGAGCACGGTTAGAGGAAAAAACCTCCATTGTGTCCGCATAGGTGGCAGGTGGTACGTACTCTTCGATGATCTCGAGGCATTTCTCTCGAGTGATAACCAACCCTCGATGGTAGAGCCGTCACTCTTACGCAATCTAAGTGCGCAATCGAAGCTCGAGAGCTATGGCTTTTCGGTGAAGCGTAAGCAATCACCCGATAATGACGCCCCAGAAGCCACGCTATAGCAACAGAACAACCATGGGGTGTTATTGAATAGTTTGCCCTCAAACCCATTGCGCACACTGAGGCTCTGCTACCTGACTCTGAAGTCTTACTGCATTCTTAGTAACCCAATAAATACAAGAATCCAAACGTCTTAATGTCAGATTTGCAATCCGTCTATCTCCATGTCCCCTCTTAACAGACTTCCCCATCATTACTCATATGCCAACAACAAAGAAGATAGATTTTGCAGCAATCAAACTTGCAGCGACAGGACGTTGGAACCAGATCATCCCCGCGTTGACATCGCTCCCAGCAGATGTACTCACCAAGACATCGAAAGATCACCCATGCCCACAATGCAACGGTGAAAGCGTAATTCGGCCGCGCAGAGATGCGAGTAGTAGCGGCTCCATCGCATGCCGAAATTGTACTAAAAACAAGTTAACAAGCGACGGCATTGCAACAGTAGCAGCGTTCTCGGGTAAATCACTGTTGGAAGCGGCGAAGGCCGTTGCCGAATTTTTAGGAACCGAAAGCAGTCAGCTCGACACACCGATGCGAGACTTAATCGCTGATATATGCCGTGACAGACGCATGCCTGTTGACGCATTCATGCAATTCCAACCGAAGATCACGAAACGAGGGCGTGAACGGTTGGAAGTCGTGCGTGTAGGTATCTACAACGAGCAAGGAGAAACCCATTCCCATTTCGATTTCGCCGTTGGGCGAAAAGGTTTGTTTGCTCGAGGGTACGAAATGTCCGGCATGTTCTTTCCGAGTAAATTACCTCAATCAGGTGAGACATGGCTTATCGTTCAAGGTTGCGAAGATTCCGCTGCACTGATTGGACTTGGTTT
>JANODQ010000005.1:0-1723 GCA_031412775.1 Pirellulaceae bacterium
GACAAACAATCGCATGGTCTAGGTAACAACCAATTTAGAATGGCGACTCGAATTCAGCCAATGGCGGATGCGTCAAGTCCCTTTGAGATAGCTCAGGCAGTTCAATATTATTCGTCCAATCAAAACCAAAGCTGTCCCAACGAATTCCCAAGTCGCAAATCGGATTGTACTCACGATCCGTTTTATAAATCACACAACTGTCATTGACTAAGCTTAAAAAGCCATGCGCAAAACCGATTGGAATCCAAAGCATGAGCCGATTGGATGCACTCAATTCGATTGAGAATGTTTTCCCGTAAGTTGGCTCGTTTTTCCGAAGGTCTATTAACACGTCGAGAATGTTTCCCTTCGTGCAATAGACAAACTTTTGGTGTGCAAATGGTGGTGCCTGAAAGTGCATACCTCGAAGAACATCTTTCTTCGAGACAGAGAAAAACTCTTCACGAAGTTCGAAAGTAAATCCGGCTTTCTGAAAGCGTTCGGCATGGTAAGTTTTCACAAACTCCCCTCGCGTATCGCTGTGTCGAAAGGGTTCGATGACAAATAGGCCATTGAAACGAGTATCGATGAAATGCATTTAGAGCAATCGCGTTGAGTTGCATCGCCTCCGTTGTAGAGCGACGGGCGTCTATAGTTCTCTAACGATATAGAATGGCTTAGAATAATTGAATCGAGCAACCATGATTGAATAGTAACGATCCTTCAGGCGATCGTGATTGATAACTGCCGTCTACTAATTACCACATTTGAGCGTTTTCAGAGTCGGGATCTAGCACTAGATAGTAGGGGACCCCCTTGATGCTCGTATAACTCAAACTTAATAATTGAATCTCTTGATCGAGTCGATTTTGGGAAGATTTCAACAACTAGCTTGGGTGTAACTGTGGCAAACGTTTCCGAGACGTTACTGCACAGTAACAGTAAATCAGGTCGAACGACGGTATCGTCGCTGATAATCCAATCAAGTTCGGCAAAGACTTCGCAGTCCTTGTAGGAAGTGTTGTCGAAAGCTTCAATCAATACGTGCGAACATCTTACAAGGAGTCGCTGATGCATTTCAAGAGGGGAAAGTGTCATCGCTACGGGTGTACCTTAACACAGTTCCCACACGGCTTCCCATTGCTGGTAGTCTTAAACCAAATAGCGAGTTATGTATTTTGGAACAGGCAAAGCGTTTTAGGGATGCGATGATTTTTACTTCTTTGCGGGTAATTAGATTAGCATGTTGCTCGATATCCATAATGAAAAGAAGATTTCAATCTATGGCAGGCTTGGTTTTCCTAAAGCTGGGACAAGTTTCAACGCTCCAGAGGATTTTCTTACCGTTACGAACGTACCACTGGTTGATTACAAAAAGTTTGGATCGATTCGATGATGTAATTCAACATAGGGCGACTGAGGCCGGGGTAAGTTCCGATGAAAATTGTTCGGTTCATAATCTCGTCTGCTCCCCGCATGTCGCCGATAATTCGAATCGCTCCTGGGTTGTCATGCTTAAGTTGCACAAAGGCTGGTTGACGGAGTAGGTTCCCGCCGAAGAGCATTCGGTTTCCGATTTTCTTTTCATCCAAGAACTTAGCGAAGTCGGTGCGAGTAAATGGGGCTTCAGTGCGGATCGACATTTTAAATCCAAACCATGAGCAATCGGTGCGACAACCGGTGGCATCCCATTCAAATGACCCATCGCTATTCCATTTTGTTGCGTGGGTTGGCAATGCGAATT
>JANODQ010000006.1:0-1635 GCA_031412775.1 Pirellulaceae bacterium
CGTGGTCAGCAACCAACCGGTTCCCAGCGTGATCAGAATAACAGGCGGTATCAGTGTTTTGGTACTAGTTTTCATGGATGCTCTTCGGTTGGTATTGTCGTCGCGATGTATGGCAAAAGTTGTTTAGGTCGCTACAAAAACGGTTCTCAACAGCATGTCCGCGAGTGTCCGAGTCCATTTAGGTTTCGTGTCGCAGCAAAGGGAAAAGGATCACGTCTCGAATCGATTTGGAATTTGTTAGCAACATAATCAAGCGATCGATACCGATACCCAGCCCGCCTGCTGGCGGCATGCCGTGTCGCAAGGCGCGTATGAAGTCGGTATCCATTTTGGCCATCGAGTCATCTTCTTCCATCCCTTGGAGTTGCGTTTTGAAAAGATCTTCCTGCAACAGAGGATCATTCAGCTCCGTATAGGCGTTTGCGAGTTCCATACCATGGATGAACAATTCGAAGCGCTCGGCAACCTCGGGCTTACCGGTCTTACGTTTGGTAAGCGGACATAAACTCGACGGGTAATCGATAACGAAAATTGGTCCGACCAGCGAATCTTCTACTTTTTCCTCGAAGACTTCGCTCTTGACCACGTCAGGGTGCTTTCCCGTTGGATCGAGACCTATTTTCTTTGCAAAGGCGGCGATCGCGGTTGCATCGTTGGGGTCGATCTTGGTGCACTCTTGAAATAATTCGTCATAGGTACGACGTTGAAACGGCGGAGTGAAATCGATATCCAGATTGCCCCATTTGACTTGATAGCCTTGGCCCGTTGCTTTGAGTCCATCGGTGATAATCTGCTCGGTCAGATCCATCATCGTTTCGTAGTTAGCGTACGCCCAGTAGAGTTCAATCATTGTGAACTCAGGGTTGTGCTTGGGGCTAACTCCTTCATTTCTATAAACCCGGCCCATTTCGTAGACTCGCTCGATACCGCCGACCAATAGTCGCTTGAGGTGTAGCTCCAGTGCGATTCGCAAAAACAGTGGCATGTCGAGTGCGTTGTGATGAGTGTTGAACGGTTTGGCTGCGGCGCCACCAGCGACCGTATGAAGCGTCGGCCCTTCGACTTCCCAAAACCCATGTCCGGCCAACGTGTTACGAATCGAATGGATGATCTTCGTTCGCTTGTAAAACGTATCTAGAGAGTCGGTGTTGTAAGTCAGATCCACATACCGCATCCGCTGACGCAGTTCGGGATCGGTCAGACCAGCGTGCTTCTCTGGTGGTGGCTCAAGAGTCTTGGTTAGGAAGTGGAGCTTTGTCGCATGCACTGTCAGCTCGCCGGTGTTCGTTCGGCCCAATCGACCATCAATTCCTACCAAATCCCCGAAGTCAAGAAGTTTGGTAATTGCAAAGTTATCGTCACCGACTTGGCCCTTACCGATCATGACTTGGATATCGCCGCTCCAATCGCGCAGCTTAAGAAAGACAAGCTTTCCGGTCGGTCGCATAAGCATAATTCGACCGGCCACACGAACTGTCGGCCCGGTTTCTTGGCCTTCGCCCTGTTCTGCTTTCCAAGCTTTGTAATCTACGAGCGGCTTTTCGACCTTGTCCACAAGTGTTGTAGAATCCAGATCAGGTAGCACTAGCGTCTTCCCGGCGGCAGTGACGTACCGAATTTGGTCGGCCATTTCGC
>JANODQ010000007.1:0-4344 GCA_031412775.1 Pirellulaceae bacterium
CGGTTTCAAGAAATCGCTTACAAATCTAGAGAAGAAGTAATCGAAGAAAGCAAGTTCAACTCATGGCAATGAAGCACTCGCCTCAATTTTTAAAACTTGCTACCGAAGCACAATCGCGAGTTCAGCGTTGCTCGGTAGCCGATGTCAAAAATTGGATGTCCGAAGACGCCGATATGAAGCTGATCGACGTTCGGGAAGAAAGCGAGTTTGCGGCAGGTCACTTGCCCAATGCGATCGCAATGGGCCGAGGAATCATCGAACGAGATATTGAGACTCGTGTTCCAGATCCAACCGCAAGAATCGTTCTTTACTGCGGCGGTGGTTATCGATCTGCACTCACAGCGGAAAGCCTTCAAAAGATGGGCTACACCAATGTGGTATCGATGGACGGTGGGTGGAGTGGTTGGAAGGAAGCTGGGCTTCCAACCGAGTAGGCTTGATATTGAGGACGTCTTCTCTAAGGCACCTCCCAATAATTGGCTTACCTAACACAAAAAGCGCAAGCTAGTGGTTTCCGTTGAGAGGTCACTAGCTTGCGAGTCGTGTTACAGTACACTTTTTCCTGGCCACTGCCTAACCAGAGTTAGCCTTATTGCTATTCGCTCATCTTCTTCAAGATGTTTTGATCGAAATAATTGGTTGACATGCCGGCGTCCACGATAAGCGTTTGTGCTTGGATCCCGGATGACCTTGGGCTCAACAAGAAGACTGCCGTATCGGCGGCCTCTTGTGTTGCAAGGCCTCGATGTCTTGGGATAGCTTGCTCGGCAAACAGATACGCGTCGACGTAACCGGGGATCCCGGCTGAGGCACTCGTTTTAAGCAATCCCGCTCCAACGGCGTTGAATCGTACTTCGGAGAATCGACTAAATGATTTCGCCAAGAACGCGAGGCTGGAATCGAGTGCGGCTTTCACCGGAGCCATAAATCCGTAACTTTCGCTCGCCATTTTCGTGGTTGAGATACTGATTGTGACCACGGATGCATTTTTTGCTAGAACGTCCTTCAGTGCGTTTGCGATCGCGATGAATGAAAAGCAGGAGATGTCGATGGCTTGCAGGAACTGCCGCCGAGTAGTCTCGTGGAAGGATTTCATTCCTTCGCTGTAGTCAGCAAACGCGATCGAATGGACGATCCCATCGATAACACTAAATCGTCCGGAAATCTCGTTGGCGACACGGTCGATTTGGTCTTGGTGTTCGACATCGCAAACGAAAATTTCGAAGCCAGCCAGTAATTTCTCGAGCTCCTCGCGTCGTTTTTCGGATCGCACCACAAATATTGGATTCGCACCACAATCCATCAGCGACTTGGCGATTGCGTAGGCAACACTTTTGCGGTTTGCGACCCCGAAGATAACGATGTTTTTGTTGGCGAGCTGAAGAAAATCCAATTGAGAATTACTTTACTTTTTAAAAATCATGTCGGTACGGAAAACCCGAACGCTAAGCGTTTCCGAGAGCGAAAGCAAGCCCCGAACTGACAAGCGACCAAGGAGTATATTGAAATTTCATGAAATCCGGAGGGCTACACGAGTAGCGGTTTCGTGGCTTGAGAGCTGCGTGCCTTGATTTTGCATGTCTTGAGTTCTGGACGACGAGGAACTACTCTAGAGTTGCTCCGCGAGCAATCTTTTAAGCTCGTGAGCGGCTTGCTGTGTCCGTTTTTCTCTCAGTTCGAGAACTCGATTTATGATGTCCATTATTTGGCCGATCTTTTGGTTCGGTTTTATCTTGTCGGCAATTACCGCAACGCTCGTCGTCGCTTGGATGGAGCAATCGACTCGCAAGAAAGCGTTAAGTGCGATAGAGTCTAGGCAGCAAAAGCAGAGTGATCAAGAGAATTTAGGGGACTCGATGGAGAGCATTGATTCATTTCCAGCCGAGGAAAGCCTTGAGTTCTCGGAGTTCGGGAAAAAATAGGCTACTAATTTGACTCTAACCGGGTTTCCTAGAAGCCTTCAAATAGCGGCGTCAATCCTCGGCGCAACTATCTAGCGTCTTAATGAGACGCAAATCTTTGCTTGAGAAAAAGACTACGGTTCGGTTTGTGTGTCCAAGATGCCGCGACCGAAATCCTTTGTAGGCTGTTCTTTTTCACCCTCTGATGGCGTTTCCATTAACGCTTCTTGGATTACAGCCTTTGCTGACGCTAACTCACTGCTGCTATTGCTTGAAACCAGCACATCTTCGCGCGAAGACTTTGCGGCATCGAAGTGAGGACGATTGACGATGCTTTCCTGTATCGGCGCATCAGCTATCGAATCATTTTCCTCAAAGTAATCATCGTCGTATCGCGATTTATAGCCTATTACTTTTGCGCGCTGCAACTCCAAGTCGTATTCAAGGATGACTTGCTGTTGAATAAGATCTCGGCACGCTTGATTGATTGGATGAGCAATGTCAGCGTATAGTCTGTTGGAGCCTGACTCTTGATCGCGAAGATCGCTACCACCACGGAGACGCGATCCACATTGGTTGCAGAAATTGCTTCTCAGGTGGTTTTTATAGCCACAACGATTGCAACGGCCTGTAAGTTTACGGCTTGGCATCGCTACGAACGGCCCAGACGTTCCTTCGATGATTTTCAAATCTCGAATAACGAAGCAATGATCAAAAGTGACCGAGCAGAACGCTCGAAGCCGGTCTTCTGATTCTTCCATCAGCTTGATTCTAACTTCTGTGATATCCATCCGCTCGATTACTCCTTCCGAGTGTGGTCGGTATCTCTTACACGCGTCCGCCACGCGAATGATTTTCTAAATCATAACCGATGCAATCGTTATGAATTATCTGAAACGATTTTCTGCCTCGACCCTATCCACCTGCTCTGATATCGTAGCAGATCGCCAATCCTTCACGTGGTATGCGCGGTACAAGTTTTCTGCGGCGAACGAAGCTACTAAGCCCCTGGCCGTCCGTTCGTTTCGCATAATCGCGAACATGGCTGAGCCACTTCCGCTCAGTGTAACGCCTAAAACACCCGGCGACGAATCGATTATCGTACAAATTTTTCCCAGCCATGGATTTAGTTCGAATGCCGGTCCGGAAAGTCGATTCCAAAGTGAAGCCACTAGCCCGTCTTTGTCCCCAGCATCGAGCGCTTGAAGTATGCCAGTCGCGGATCTCAGCATTAACACTTGGCCGACGCGATCGTGAAGGGGAGGATCTTGAAGTGTGGGATTTTGCAGGGGGCTTGTTGTAAGTCGATCGAAGACGGCCTTTGTTGAGCAACCCATCTGTGGATGAACAACAACATAATCGAGAGCCAAATGGGAAGGAATCGCTTTGACGATTTCGCCACGACCGGTGCATCTGGCATAAGTTAGTCCAGCGTTTGCTGTGTCCAGAAAAAAGTTGATGTCAGATCCAAGTCCGGAGGCAAGTTCACTTGCTAAAGCATGATCGTAACGTCCTGTCCAAGTCAACATTCCGCCGACCAGAGCTGCTCCTGCATCGGCGCTGCCTCCTCCAAGTCCCGCTTGGGCAGGGATTCCCTTTCGCAAAACGACATTCATGCCGAGCGTGGCTGCATCGAAGTCACTTACCGCAAGTCGCTGCTGAAGTGCTATGAGGGCCTTGCAAACAAGATTGCGACAATCTGTTGGTATGTCCCAGGCAGTATCTTCAAGCGATAGCTTCTCGCAGCCACCAACCGTGAGCGGCTCGAACTCAAGCAGGATTTCCCCATCTGTTCTTGGTGAAAAGAGCAATTGATCGGTAAGGCTGATACTTGACATGACCGTGTCAAGGTCGTGATAGCCATCCACGCGTTTCCCGGTGATTTCGAGAAAAAGGTTCACCTTAGCCGGTACCGTAATTACCCAGTTGCCGTCCCTAACTTGTATCAACATTCGCTAAATTTCTTTTTTTCTGTACGAATTCGCGAGCTCAATGTCACTATTGTTTATGAGAGATCGCTCGTTGTTTGGTATGAGCCTTTGCCAGAGTGTCTATTTACTTTTCGCATTATAGCGAATTCAAGATCGAGCTTGCATCTAACACCTGTCCTATCGTTTCCGAGAAAACTTCGATGCGTTTAACACTAAGAACTTTATTGGCTTATCTAGATAAAACGCTCTCCCCAAGTGAACTTAAAGTTCTCGACGAGAAGATCAAGCAAGCCAAAATCGCCAACGCATTGGTCGAGAGGATTGGGAATGTTGTTATCGATACGAGCCTTCCACCGATGCGAATCGATGCTCAAGGGACCGCCGGTGACGCGAATACTGTTGCAGAATATTTGGACAATACATTAGACCCAAACATTGTGGTCGATTTCGAGCAAGCGGTCCTAAGCGACAACACCCGGCTTGCCGAGGTCGCTGCGTGCCATCAGATTCTT
>JANODQ010000008.1:0-1913 GCA_031412775.1 Pirellulaceae bacterium
ATCGGGTCCCATCGCTGGGGGCATCACGACCTTTCTGTAACCGTTGATTGAAGCCAGTTGTTCACTAATTACTGCCTTCGACGTCGTATATTCTGAGGTCTTAAGCTTCTGCTCCTGGGCTGTATTCACCATATTGAAGCAGAGTGCCTGAGTACCTTGGATGATCGCGAGCAACAACAAGCAGCTTATTACTGTCGCGTATGCGATCATGTTGGTCGGTAGGTCGTCGTAACGTGCCATAATTTCAATTATAGGAGTGGGTTAGCGTAGGAAAGAGCTTCATGAAGCCGTGGATCGCCGGTGGCGATCAAAGGAGCATCCGAGGCTCGAAGCAACAAGAAACCAATGAACAGGGAAAACATACCGATGCCGCCGAGCAGGTGACCAAACATCATGCTCATTGAAAAAGGTCCAGCGTTGGGCATAACCAAGAATGTCATATCCAACCAATGGACCACAAGAGCCCAACATGCAAAGAAGAACAGTCCTGATCGATGTCGCCTCACGTGTCGCGACAAAAGACCAAGAAACGGGATCGCAAAGTGAACGATAATCAGCCCGTAACTAAGATACTGCCAGCCGTCATTGATTCGCACGCGGAACCACGCGGTTTCTTCAGGTATGTTACCGTACCAGTACAGCAGAAACTGCGAAAACGCGATATAAGACCAAAACATCGTAAATCCGAACAAGAACTTACCCAAATCATGATAATGCTCGATACTCACTTCGTCCTTCAACTTGCCATTTCTTTGGAGAACCATAAATGAGACGATCATCAAAGCAAAAAAACCGAACATGCTTGCAGAGAACAAGTAGACTCCAAAAATCGTACTGAACCAGTCGGCGTCAATCGACATGATCCAGTCGAACGAAGCCATGGTTACAGTAAGTGCGAAGATCATCATAAGAACCGCGCTCCATTTTTGACGATCAAGCGTCAGCCCAATGTCCCCAGTTTCGTCTTGTTTGCGACTTAGTCGGTAGTAGTAACCAACGATTAGCGACCAAATCGCAAGACAAATAACCGCTCGAGTTACAAAGAATGGCCCATTCAGATATCCGACTTTAGCCTGAACAATCGACTCCTTGATGTCCTCGACGTCTGCGAAATTCCATTCGTACAGTGCGGATCCTTTACTGAACGCCACAACTATTAAAATCGGAGCAAACAAACAAGCGACCCACGGAATCGTCATCGAGATCAGTTCGGCAAGCCTTCGAATGGAAGCACTCCAACCCGCTCGTGTAAGAAAGCTGACAAGCACGAAAAACATTCCACCGATGCCGAAGCTGATCGCGTAGATGAAGTTCGCGAGATACGAATGCATGGCAAAGCGTAGACCCTCTGGGTTGGAAGTTGCACCAACAAAGAAAACTAAACCGCTAGCGGCGATGAGAATCACACCCAGAGTAAAGCACCACAGGTATTTTCCTGCCCATGCTTCAGGGAGCTTAAGATTATCATTTGATTTTGTTGTAGTCATCAGTTTCTATTCCGCCTTCTTCGCTTCTTCTATCTTGGCCCGCATCTCGACAGGAATGTCATCAAACTTAGCATTACGACTTCGTTGCAAGGCACGCACGTACGAGACTATCGCCCAACGTTCTTTTGGCGAAAGAACAGTTCCATATCCAGCCATTTTGCCTTTGCCGTTAGAAATCGTATAAAAAATGTTCCCAATCGGTTGCTCTTGAATTCGAGGATCGTGTACCGAGGTTGGTGGTAACCAGTAGCCCTGTTGGAGTTGTTCTGCGCGTCGATGAACAAGTCCATCCCCATCGCCAGCGTAGCCATGACATACACTGCAATAGATTTCAAACTTCGTCTTCCCGAGGGTAATCATACTCGCATCTACCTCGAGCGGAAACTCCGTTACCCAAGGTAGATTAGGACCTCCAGCAGCCGCTGG
>JANODQ010000009.1:0-1715 GCA_031412775.1 Pirellulaceae bacterium
GCACGAAGTTCACTGTCTCGTTGAATCGAGTATTTCATGGCTATTGAGCATTCAAGCGAAGTCACGGACCGTGAATCGCGATCTCAGATGAAGGTGAAACCGAACTCCACAGATGACCGGAGTTTCCAATTAGCTGCACAAAGCGTCGGGTTGCAGACGGGCAAAATAAACATGTGGAATGATGAACTAGATTCGTTGGTGGACATAGCTTCACCGCAAAAGTCGGCGACGCAGGAACCCTTTGGTGAGCGAAATTCTCCATCGGTAGCCAGCAATGCACCGCTCGTATGTAGCAAGGCTGCAACTGCTCTAGGGCGCTTCCAGTTCCTGAATGATTTGCGAACATCTTTCCCATTGCTGATTATCGATTTGATAGCAGTGCTGATTTCTATCGTCGCATCAAAGTTTGCTGGTGGCTTCGTTGCCCCGGAAGCGATTGAGTCGAATATTTTTCACTCGCCACTTTTTTCGATCGCCGTAGTTTGCTTTATACTTGCTTTGCATCACATCCACGGGCTTTATCCGGCAGTAGGACTAGGTCACTCGATCGAGTTTCGGCGTGTACTCCGGACCTGCTTAATTGTCTCCTTAGCATCAGGGCTGTCGCTTCTGGCGTCTCCAAAACTGAATACGACGGCATTCCTGACCTATCTCGTTTTCATAGCCACACTCGCAATTACCCTGCCAACGTTTCGTGCTGCAGCCAGATCCACATTCCGGCGATACAATTGGTGGACACAATCAGTGCTGGTGATCGGTGACGGAGCCAATGCGGAAGAAGTTTTTCATAGTCTTAACCGATCACAACACGAAGGTCTTAGGCCGATCGGAATCGCCTACGACCCGTCGAGCCATTGGAGCGGGGACACTACAGGCGCTAGAGTTTACTTGGGCCCGACCTCAGCCATCGAGCAGATCCTACTCGCAGCTCGCACAACTCGTGTAGTAATAGCCAACAGCAGCGCACTGCAAGACTTCCATTTCGGTCATTACTGCAACATTCCTCACGTAAGTCTCCAAGCTCCCTGGTCCAACCACCCAACTGAAAAAGCGACCTTCGTCGAGAGAAATGGTTCAGCAGAAATTCATTGCTTCCAACGAGTCATAAGCCCATCAGCCCTCCTGGCCAAACGTTGCATGGACTTGGCCCTAATTCTCTTCTGCTCCCCGCTTCTGTTACCCATTTTCGCAACGATCGCCTGCCTCATCAAACTCTCTTCGCCTGGTCCGATCTTCTATTGGCAACCACGACTCGGTAAGAACGGCCGCAACTTTCGAGTCTGGAAGTTCCGCAGCATGGTCCCCAATGCCGACGCGGTTTTACAAAAATACCTCATCGCCCACCCCGAGTTGCAAGACGAGTGGGATCGCGATCACAAGCTTAAAAACGATCCAAGAATTACCACCATCGGCCGCCTTCTACGCAAAACCAGCCTCGACGAACTTCCACAACTCTGGAACGTCTTCGTGGGCGAAATGAGCCTTGTCGGTCCCCGTCCGATCGTCAAAGCAGAAATCGTCAAATACGGCGAAGTCTACGCCCTCTACATCCTAGTAAGCCCCGGCATCACCGGCCTCTGGCAAATCTCCGGCCGCAACAACACGACCTACGAAGAACGCGTCCGCTACGACAGTTTTTACATAAAAAACTGGTCGTTCATGTTAGATTTCTACATCCTCTACAGGACCGTGAAGACGTCGATGTTGCAAGAAGG
>JANODQ010000010.1:0-8749 GCA_031412775.1 Pirellulaceae bacterium
GCGGACGCAGACCTGGCTTTACCGAAGCGGCTCCTCCAGATCTCGCGAAAACGCTTTACGATTGCTTCTGCAGCGAACTTCGAAAGTTGAACATCAACGTCGAAAACGGAATCTTTCAGGCCGACATGAAAGTGCATCTCGTCAATGATGGTCCTGTTACCATCTTGATTGACTCTGATGATAAGTTCGGTCACAAGAAGACGACCTCGGAACGTGCCTAAGTTGCATTTGATTCCGCGAACACCTTAGAGGCTATCGATCGACATTCGATCCGCCTTGGCCATTCCAAAGCGACTGAAATAATTGCGTCGCTGTATGTGGAACATTTGGATTTTCATAACCAAATTTTTGCATCATCCCCTCGTCGTGATAAACGAGTACCACGAAGAAAATCATAAGCCCATAGGCGACAATATTTGGAATACGCTCTTTACCCCAAAATTTAATTGCGGTCCCAAAGCTACTCTTGAAGTGATATTGCCCGCGTTTGAAATCGATCGACCAAATCTCATCTACAATCAAATGCGACATGAAACCAACTACGACTGCAAATGTTTTAAACAATCGCATCTTCATGTCCTCTGACGAGCAAACGAGAAATGCAATCGAACCGCAAGTGACCGCAGCAGGAATGCTATGCCACATTCCGCGGTGAACCGTATATCGACGAAATAGCTCAGCCACTCCGAATCGTATAAAAAAATAAACTAAACCTGTTATCAAAACCATCAACTCATGAGAACAACCGATGCGCTGAAGTCGTTCTACCATCAGCATCGGGATGATCGCTGAAGAAAATGCGACTGCTTCGCGAAGAGGAATTCCAGAATCGCTATCGAGATCCGGAAGCATTCCACTCACGCTACAAAGACCACCGGCGATTGTGCAGGTCTCCCAAGGAACACCGGCCTTAAATCCGGCAAATGCATACACCCCACCGCATATCGTGCTGACCGTCATGTGTGTTCGAAAATCAGCCATGTTCGTTTCGATACTAATGTACAAGTCGGTATTGGATGTGGATGTTGTCGCACCATTTGCGACAACTGGTAATTACACGACCACACCCATACAAACCAAGACCAGTTCGCGGGATTGAGTTTTCTCAAGTCCAAAAAGCAAACCGACTCCCCCCTGGCCCGAAAATTTTTCGAAATTGGTTTTTTTAAATCTCTTTCAGGCGAGCGGCATAATGAAAGACCAGTGGCATAGGTAAAAAAGAATCCGCCGCTCACCTTACAACCCCCTGCCTCATTAATCGCCGCCAAGAACCCCGAACTCAAGTCGCAGAGAACTTCGCTAGCAAACGACAATCCTTGTTCGATTGCTCTTCGCATGCGTCAACGAATTTTCTTATAACGATTGCTGTAATATGTAATTGTCAATTCAGCGGCATTTTCAAGCATTTAGATTTCGTATCACTCGCAAAGGTTATCTCGATCCATGCAAACCTATGACATCGTGATGATTGCTGTACTTGCAATTGCCACAATCTTCGGAGCAATTAAAGGACTCGCGTGGCAAATTGCTTCGCTGGCTTCGATCGTCGTAAGCTATACAGTCGCCTACACATTTCGTAATGACGTCGCGCAAATGATTCGCGCTCAAGAACCGTGGAATGGATTTCTTGCAATGCTTTTGCTGTATGCAGGAACTTCGTTCGTCATTTGGGTTGGATTCCGTTTGATCAGCGGCGCGATTGATCGCATCCGTCTGAGAGACTTTGATCGCCATATGGGTGCATTGCTTGGGTTAGCCAAAGGAGTTGTCTATTGCATGTTGATCACCATGTTCGCGGTGTCGCTGCTTGGACCAAAACAGCAGCAGGCGATTGTTGATTCCAAAAGCGGTGCTTACATGAGCAAAATATTCGCGGCTACCAACGGGATCATGTTACCCAAAGAAATCGAACAAATTGTTCGTCCTTACTTAAACAAAATCGAACAACGATTTGACCAACGTGGCAATACCATCGCAGCCCCAACGTCTTCGGGCGGAATGCAAATGGAAGGAACGCCAACCGGAGGATTTGTTTCCAGCATCCTTGAAGCGGGCAGAGTGTTCTCCGGTTCGAATCCATCGAATGCGACAACAGAGCAGGGGGGCAGTGGCGGATTTGGGCAGAACGGATTTGGGCTCCCATCTGGGTTAGGCCAGAGTGGATTCAGCCAAAGCGGATTCAGTCAAAACAATCCCACCCCTGCTCCCGAATCCAGTTGGACTCAAGGTTGGTTTCCACCGCAAAACAACCATCAACCATCGCCCCCTGTTAGCAGCCAATTTGGTTCTCAAGAGTTCCTCCCGCAGTGAAGATTCGCAAGCAAGCCAATTCGTCTCGAAGTCAATCACGACACGTCATTGAACAACACTGGTCACCATTCGAAACGGCACCAACGAATTTCAATATTTCGCAGCCTTCGCATGCACGATGTTAGGTCACACGTCGAATAAGAAGTCGGGCGAGTAATAGGGTTCCTAGGAATCGCGAATTACGAATTCCCAGGGAAAACAATAGCTCGAACCGAACATAAGAAACATTATCGGACGTTGTTTCGAGGTTGATTATGCTGTGGATCTCACTTCGCAGCGTTTCTACGCAGAACCTCATTACCATTCCAAGTCATCGGAGATACACGGAGAGACCTGGTTGCGTGAGTAGAAACTAGACGTCGAAACTTGAAGTAGAAACTAGACCATGTCAGCAGTGATCGGAGTTCCGACTAAGTTCTGCTTGCCGTCTTCCATTTGTTCAAGGTAGACACCCATGGATCGAAATTTATCGTAGCGCCGTTCGACCAATTTTTCGCTCGACGAATTCGTCAATGAGCCAAGTGTTTTTAGTAAGTACGATTTTAATCGCGCAGCCATCTGCTGGTGATCGCGATGAGCGCCCCCGAGCGGCTCTTCGATCACATCATCAACGATCCCGAGATGTGACAAATGTTTCGAAGTGAATCGCAACGCCTGGGCCGCATCCGGAGCGAACTGATGGCTCTTCCATAAAATCCCGGCGCACCCTTCGGGACTAATCACGCTGTAGTAGGCGTACTGCAACATTGCGATTCGATCGCCGACGCCGATACCCAGTGCACCACCAGATCCACCTTCACCAATGACGATGCAAATGATCGGCGTCTTCAATTGACTCATCAAGAACATGCTTTCCGCGATCACTTGTGACTGACCACGTTCCTCGGCTCCGATTCCTGGAAACGCGCCCGGTGTGTCGATGAAACAGATGATTGGTAATCCGTACTTCTCGGCCAACTTCATCTTACTCATCGCTTTGCGATATCCTTCTGGATGAGCACAACCAAAGTGACAAGCGGATCGCTCTTTGTATGTTCTTCCTTTTTGATGACCAACCACCATTACTTTATGGCGATCAAGTTTTGCAAAACCGGTTAACATCGCTCGATCATCGCCAAAGAATTTATCACCGTGCAATTCGATAAACTCATCGAACGCGAGATTTAAGTAGTCGCGTGTGTAAGGACGATCTTTATGTCGAGCGACTTGGACTGTTTGCCATGGATTGAGCTTGCCATAGATATCTCTCGTTCTCTCAGTCCATTGACGGCGTAGTTGTCGGATCGATTCTTCAACTGTGGAATCTAGTGGTTGAGCGAGAAGCGACTTGAGCTTGGATTCAATATCAAGAATTGGAACTTCGAATTCTAAGCCTGGGGGTGTGTTATTCATAATTCGATAAGATGTTTCTTTATATGGTTATTTTAATTAGATAGAGAACTGAACATCGCTAAGTTCTAGCTTCAATTCGTCCACCACCTTGAAAGTCATCGAAGACTGAAATTTCTGGTATTCGTGGCGGCTTCTTAAATATTTTGAAGCTGCGTAGTTGCTTCAGCACATCCCACATTTCGATTCTGTCTTTCACTTCTTTTGCAAGCATCGCTTTGATTAGATTGTTGTATTCCACCGAAACGTTTTCGTTCGTTACGAGTGCCGAGGGGATCGGACTAGAAAGGTGCTTGCTCAAGAGATCATTTGGACTCGAGGCCGTGTAAGGCAGTTTCCCGGTCACCATTTCATAAAACAGACAACCCAGTGAATACACATCTGTCTTTGGATCGAGTGCTTGGCCTCGGATTTGTTCGGGTGACATGTAGGATCTTGTTCCTTGAACAGTCGAACCACCGAAAAGTTTTCCGAGACCTTTACGGACTTTGGTTGCGATTGTGAAGTCAATCAGCTTCACATCCCAATTACGTCCGAGCAGAATGTTGTCGGGCTTGACGTCGCAATGAACGAATCCCTTCGTGTGAAAGTAGTAGAGCGATTCGACAACCTGAATAAGCACCTTGTCCAACATGTAGGCAATGCCATCGGGACCTTTGCGGGTGGCTTGCTTCAAGTTCAATTCGCTGAACAACTCCAAAACCAAAAATGGCGTATCCGCTTTGGTGTTGAACTCGAGAACCTTAATGATGTTTTTGTGATTGAGTTGCGTAGCGACTTCGTACTCATGCTTTAAAAATCCGAGCTCAACTTTGTCACCACGCTTTTCTGGCCGAAGGACTTTTAAGGCGAACCGTTCCTGTTTTGATTCTTCGATTGCTTCCCATACTTGGCATGTGCTTCCCAATCGAATCAAACGTGCGAGTCGATATTGGCCAAGGAAATCGCGTACTTTAGTCATGAAAAGCTTGTTGGATGGGCGGTCAATTAAACTGGTATGCGGAAAACCTTACCTACATGAATTAATTCCTATTTTAGGTCAAATCAATCGCCAGAGGAAGGTTTGATTAGGAATCGCTTATACACCTCTCGAACGCGAGAAGTCATCACTGTGTGCCGAAATTGCTCGGTAAATTTGACTCGCCCCGCCCTGCCCCAGGTTTCCCGCAGATCGGAACTTGCGGCGAGTCGGCAGATCGCATTTGCTAACAAATCAATCGATTTTGGGGGAAGCAATATTCCCGTTTCATCCGTGATGCAAACTTCGCGAGCTCCGTCGATGTCGTAACTTACGACAGGTTTGCCTGAGATAAGGGCCTGCGGTAGCGTTCTGGCCAATCCTTCACGCAGCGATGTGTGAACCAGCATGTCCATCGCCGACAAGTATTTTGGGATCGACTCTGGAGGCAAAAGCCCTGTGAAAATGAAGTGCTTTTTGAGGCCGAGCGAATCGATGCGCCGCTCGAGTTCCGCACGGAGCGAACCATCACCGACTAACAGGAACTTCAACGATGGATGGTTGGCAATGATTGCCGGAGCCGCGTCGATCAAATACTCATGCCCCTTCAACTCAAATAGTCTTGCTACTTTTCCGACTACGATCTCCCCATCACTTATCCCAAGTTCACGACGAGTCTCCTCGCGATGCTTCGCCGAATTCAGGAAAGGCTCGACTTCCATGCCGCTGTAGATCGTTGTAAATTTTTCTCGTGGAGCCACTTTGGCATCGACCATTAGCTTAGTCATCGCGTCGGCAACTGAGATCAAATGATGACATCGCTTGGCAGCCCAAGTTTCACATTGTCGATAGATAAACCGAGCCGCAAAACTTTGAAACGGATGAAACGGTGCTCCGTGGACCGTGTGAATTACCGCGAGCGGCTTAACGGACTTTTTTGACAGACTCCATCCAACCGCGCGACCGATTACGCCGGCCTTGGCACTGTGAGTGTGTACGACATCAGGTTTGAATTGCTCGAGCGTCCTCTTCAGATCGCGATAGGCAGCTAGGTCTCGCGTTGGATGAATACTTCGTTGCAGTGAATCAATCGTTTTCACTGGCAGCCCCCCCGCCCTGCCCTTTTCCAGCAACCGACCTTCGGGACCGTCAGTCAGCCCTGTGATAAGGAGGACTTCATCGCCATGCTCTCGAATAAGATCCAGACAATTATAGAGCGTGTTCTCTTGAGCACCTCCGACTATCATTCGGGTGATGACGTGAGCTACTCGCATTGTTCGTTATCGATCCACAAACATTCAGGGTATTCCACATGGAGCATTAAAAGTCCATGGGACGGAGCGGTCATTCCTGCACCTCGTCGCTTCTTTAACTCCAACACCTCTGCCATCCAATGCGGGGCGTAGCGGTCGCGCCCCACTTCAATCAAAGCGCCAACGATGTTACGAACCATGTTATACAGAAATCCATCTGCCTCGATTTCAATCAGAATATCGAATCCATCACGATTGGGTTGTGTAATGATCGAAAGATCGCGGATTGTTCGCACGGTTGTAAGTCGCGGAGATCCAAGTGATTGAAAGGCTTTGAAGTCATGGCAGCCAATTAAATACTGAGCAGCCTCTTGCATCGATTCAACCTGCAAGCGACGCGGAAAGTACCAATGCAAGTGACGATTCAGCGGACATTCACAAGGTGCCGATCGTATCGTATATCGATAGCGTTTGCTCTTTGCACTCCGAACCGGGTCGAAGTCCGTACGTGCTTCACGAGCAGCTCGCACTGCAATGTCGCGAGGCAAACGTCGATTCATGGCTGGTACGAGTTTACCTGCGGGATGTTTCCATGCCGTTGTAGCTAGTCTGGCGACCTGTCCGATTGCGTGAACTCCGGAATCGGTCCTCCCACTACCAAAGACAGCGGTTCTGACTCCTAAGACTTGTTCTACAGCTTCTTCAACGCGTTGCTGGACGGTGATTGCGTTGGTCTGAAACTGCCAACCAGAATAATTGGATCCGTCGTAAGCGATGGTGAGCGCGAAAACGCGTGGGGGTGTTCCTTCAGTCAGATCGCCTGTGGGGTTGAGCTCTAGTGCGGCCTGGCCTGATGAAAAGGGCATTTGTCCTGAGCCGTAGGCGCTAGCCTCGGGTGCTATCGGGCAAATTGTCGCAAAGTCCACACCCGTGGCTAGCGCCATCGGCTTAGTTTTTATCAGCCCACGCGCGGCCTCTTGGAATTGCTCATCTTGTTGAGATTGTGAACTCAAAAATATTTACCTTCGTTGCACCGTGCCAGCATCCGCAATTGGGTATAGCGGCAAGTATTCATTCGTTTCATTTTCGATACGGTCGGCATCTTCGCGGACTTGGTACTGAAACAATTCCTTTGTGATTGTAATTGGAGTCTCAATTTCGGTATGGGCGACTGAAGAAAGTAGAACCAATTTTCCAGGAATCCCGTCAAGGCTCGGTTCGCGGCGAAAATATTCCACTTTGTAAGGGAACAACGGAAGCTTGCCGTCCCGATCCAGAGTTAGCCGCACGTCGGTCGGAAGCTCGGGCGGAGGCGTTTGCTGAATGTAATAGCTGTCGACAACTGTATAGGAAGCGATACTTGGAGCCTCCGTCCTCAGCGTCCCGACTAACTGCCAAACGTTGGTCCCTTTTTCATCTTTGCCTGCCCACACTTTGAACCAGCGGTATCGATAATAAAGGCATCGCAGCATCTCTGCATGCCCGCCAATCGCGAGATAAAGGGCTGCTTGCGGATGACCAGTCGGATTGCGAGCCATGCTACCAAGCTCCCGGCGAACTTCGTCTAAGAACACTCTTCGCGGTGGCTCGTCATCACTAGTGCTGGTCCAAACCAATCGCCCGTCACTGACTTGAATCATGTTTGTCTGCAGTTCGCCAGCCATCAATTGCATCGTCATTTTCAGCTGCCCAGTCCCCTGCCCTGCCGCCCAATATTCCCCCTCGCCAACCAATTGAAACTCACCTAATTCGGATCGTTGTTTGACAATGCTATGAACCGACGGCCCCCATACGGCTTGTTGAACCGCTCGCAAGACTAATTGATTTGGATCCAGACTGTTGGGTAGCGACGCAGGTGACTGAGAAGCAAGCGGAGTCGGAAGTGGAATAGCGTCGGCTTGAGGCTGAGAATGAGCTTGAGGCAAGTTGGCTTCTTGAGAGAGACAAATATTCGCCGCGTTCAGCGAAAAAAATAAAACGAGAAAAATCAAAAAAAAGCCTGTTGAAGCTCCTCGATGTGTCCCTCGGAACAGCATCAACTCCCGAGCCAACACACAAACAGTCAATCCAGGTGGTTTGGGTAACCTGCCAAGAGGTGAACTTCTATTCGGTTTTTGAGTCATATGGCGGTTATGTCGGTTTTTTCAAAGATTAGGGTGCTCGCGTGCCGAACTAAGGCAATGGACGGGATTGTAATTTTGGAGCCAAAGCGGCGTCCAGGCAGAAATGACCCGATAAACCTCGTTGGAACCCAAAAAGGGGAATCCGTATGAAAAGAAGATATTTCTTAGGAGTCATGGCCGCTCTGGGCACGGTCATTCAAATTAACACCACTACCTCGGCTGGGGAGTTTGCCCAACGGCACAATATGCCTCCGGCTCAACGCTTGGCTGAGCCTGGCCCAATGGTGGGCGGCCCCGGTCCCGGCGTACTCATGCCTGAGACCATCCCGGTTCCTGGAGCTGGCGGAATGGGCATGATGGCACCCAAGGTCCAAGTGCTATTCAATCAGCCAGAGTCGATGCAAATCTTGTACGACGTTATCGGCGACAACACGTTTACAAGTGATCCGCTGGTGGTTCCAGGCCGACTGGAGTTTCCTCAAGGCGGCATCTATCGAATGAAGCTGACTAACATTCAAGGTCGCGCTGGAGTCGAACTTTATCCGACTCTTGAGATCGCCATGTCGACACCTCGAACGGCTGCTTACCTCGCTCACAATGCTGTTCCTATCCAGTTTAGCGAAGAGGACTTTGAACAAGCACTCTCAAGCAACTTTGTCACCAAAGTGCTTTACTTACCAGATCCAGAATTCCAAGGCGACGCGCTCGCCGGAATC
>JANODQ010000011.1:0-2637 GCA_031412775.1 Pirellulaceae bacterium
GGCCCAAGCAAATCCGAAACAGCATCCAGAATCCGAGGATGCTGAACCAATTGATAGATTCGTGCGAATCGAAGGTGAGCCGTATTGATTGAATAACTCGTCCTTCCTAGTTCTATAAAAGCCGCTAGCACACCATCAAAAAATGCTCGAACCTCTCGCGATTCATCTCGGTCAAGCGCGTCAAACGGCATTAAATAACCAGTCTCGTTGTACTGATGAATCTGCGATTGGCTGAGCACCTTCAAGTCGGAAATTATTGACGGAACAAAACCAATCTGCCGCGGTAGTTGAGCCAACTGGGATGGGGTTGGATTGGGGATTTCATCGACTTTGATATTCATTAAAACAAGAGATTTACGAGTGGAATTAAATGAAACTAGACTGCTCTGCGTATGGTTGACGAAAAGCTTACTGAGCTCGCGATTGTGATCAAAAAGCGTGTGTTACCATAACACAAATATATCACAAAGATGTTGTTCCTCATGCAGGCTTTCAGTTGATCCTTAAGATGTCTGGAAGCGGCGATTGCGCTTCGATAAGCTTGCCCTTTGATGGGTGCTCGAATCGAAGACGTTTCGCGTGGAGCCAATAACCAGAATCTCCCGGTAGTCCGGGTTGACTTACTCTGGGAATGCCGCCTGCTGCATACAGGGGGTCACCCTCCAAGGGATGACCAATGTAGCCGAGATGAATACGGATTTGATGCGGACGACCCGTGTGGAGATCGACTTCGAAGACCGTACTATTCTCGCGTCGCTCGACTACTCGGGCGACACTTCGCGATGCTTTGCCATTGGGATTGGCGGCGTAGACTTTGCCTAAAACGGGATGCTCGTGCTCGCCAATTGGCGAATTAATATCGTACGTTTCCTGAGACGCAACACCGCTACCAAGTGCTTGATATTGCTTTTGAACCAAAGGCCAATTGCGACTGAGTGCGGCCGCAGACTTTCGATTCAAAGCGAATAATACAATGCCCGATGTCGCGCGACCTAATCGATGCAACGGACGCGCGTTGGGGAAATCGATCTGTACTAAACTTAAAAGAGTGTTCTGGAAATATCCAGCCCCAGGAATGGTCGGTAAACCGCTAGGCTTATCAACCGCTAAAAGATCCTCGTCGTGATAAAGAATTCCATAATTTTGCGGCGTTATTCCTTCAACCCAACCCGGGCGATTCCAAACAAGAACCTTTCCGGGACACAACAACTCATGGCCGATGGCAACGCTCCCTTCCAGGAAAATCTCACCGCAGTCTAGCCTTGCCTGCCATTGCGACTCTGTCGAGTGGTCAAAATGCCTCGTGAGATACGAAAGTACCGAGTGGCCATTCGCATCGATACTAAGAACCATTCGGTAGCTGTAGCCCTGATTGAGCGTCATGAGTAATCCATTATGTAAAGTCGCATGCTAAGTATATTAGCACAAGACTTCCATTGAAATAAACAATTAGCCGATCGGCATTAGCCGCGGTTCTCGACAAATGTCCAGCATTGAGAAAAACGGGGCAAATTCTGGGGCGAGAATTGCCTCTAGAAACACTTATAAAATTCGCGTCAGGTGTTTTGATGATTTTCATAAGCCCAGCGGTGTGTTGCCTCGACCACAACGCCTCTTTTCTTCTCCAAAATATTTTTTCAGAAAGCTTGCTTTGAAGGGGTAATTAGCGTACTATCACGCTAGTACACACGCGGGTTTTCCACAGGCAGGCTGTTTATGTTCTTCTCCATCGAGCCCAATAATGGGGTCGCAATTTACGAACAGATCGTTCGGCAAGTAAAATTTGCCGTCGCGGAAGGCACGCTTCGTTCCGGGCAACTGCTACCGAGCGTTCGTGCTCTCAGCCAACAACTTGCAATCAATCCCAATACGATTGCGCGAGCCTACCAACAACTGCAGGCCGACGACGTTGTCGAAACGCTGCGAGGTCGTGGGCTGGCTGTTCGAACGGATTCAAAAAAGGCGTGTGTCCTTGCGCGTCGCGACATCATTGTCGATCGGTTGCGATCGGTGTTGACCGAAGCACTTCACGCAGGGCTAACTCAAGAAGATATCGAAAAGATTCTTCGTAAACAGCTTCGAGAGCTATCTGGAAACGTACAAACCGTATCTCAACCACCGGAAGAACCATCATGACTGCAGTTACGGAAGCTAAAAATGTAATCGAAGCGAAGAATATCGAAGTCCATTTTCTTGGGTGTGATGCTCTCCGTGGAGTCGACCTTTCGGTTCAATCGGGGACTGTTTTTGCGCTGCTCGGCGAGAACGGAGCGGGAAAAACCACGCTAATCAAAATCCTGACGGGATTTCTGAAACCAACAGCAGGCAGTTGTACGGTCTTGGGGATGGACCCCATGCGGGACGCAGTCGAAATCCGAAGGCGGATCGGATACGTGTCGGACGCACCGCCACTCTACGATTGGATGCAAGTCGGTGAAATCGGCTGGTTCGCTTCGTCTTTTTATCCAGAAGGTTTTTTAGAACGTTATCGTGAATCGG
This sequence comes from Pirellulaceae bacterium, assembly GCA_031412775.1. GTDB lineage: Bacteria > Planctomycetota > Planctomycetia > Pirellulales > Pirellulaceae > JAIYDQ01. The sequence continues at coordinate 2,500 of JANODQ010000011.1, forward strand.
TTCATCGATATGAGATCGCAGAGAATCGTAAAATCAAACACCTCAGCAAAGGCCAACGTGCCAAGGTCGCTCTGTCGTTAGCACTCGCACATGATCCCGAGTTACTGATACTCGACGAACCCACCAGCGGCTTAGATC
>JANODQ010000012.1:0-2804 GCA_031412775.1 Pirellulaceae bacterium
CAAAAGAGGATATCGAATGGGCAAAAGCCGTTAAGGCTCACATGATTTGCGTTCATGATTACCAGCCAAACTTCCCTGGTGTAATGAGGGCGGTTGACGAAGTTGGAGGTCCCAAATCGTTAATCCACTCATTAGCGGTGATCTAGATGCTTGCATTTCTATCGCAAGCTTGCTTAAAAACTTTCCAAGTGAACAGAAATTTTGAAAGTTAGCATTCACCGTGTTATCCAAATCAAAAAAACTAAAAAGAAATTGACCTTGAAAGCTACCAGTCTATCCATAATCGTTTTGCTCGAGCAAACTCTAAGTCTTGTTGCGTTTAAGATGAACAACCACCTTGTATAAGAACGACCACTACTTATTTATTGCGATTCTGTCGCTACTTCCAATAACATGGATTCAAATACTTGATCGGCTCAATATACCCATTTCTCCGTTCCCGTTAATTGTATCGTTGGCCGTATGTGATGGGCTTTTAGGAATGAGAAGGCACGGTATTGAGTACTTCATTTCTTCCGCGAAAGCGTTCACCTACTTCAACATCGCGTATGCATCCTATTTGGGCGTCGCATCCCTTTCGATTATTCAACTAGAAAATCCGGTTTCGGGATTTGTGCACTTGATTAAGCACGCAGGTATGTTTTGCATGTATCTCTTAATGGCTGCTCGAATTCGCCGTCTCGATTGGGATCAATTGCGATCGTCCGCAGCACTGTCTCTAATCATATCGCTCACGATTTTTTTGGGATACTCTGAATACGTGTTGCGATCACGAGGAAGCAATTTGATTGCCACTATCACCGAAGGACTTATTAACGGGGACCGAGATTTCTATATCCACAATCTGCTCGGGGCAATCGCAAACTTCGAGGGCGTTCAGATGGATCGTGATGAGTGGTATGGAGCAGGTGTCATAAAAAACGTGCTCGCGAGCGCGTTCGTTCTCCTGCTCCTGCTGAATATTGGAACACTCGGAAGTTCTCGCAAGCCACTAGGCATATCAACCATTCTTCAATTTGTTGCAATCGCCATTTGTCTATCTGTTATCTTATTATCGAACTCTAGGACAACTTATTTAGTACTTGCGATCGTATTCTTGACTAGCCAGATGCTACGCCTTATCAGATATCGCTCGCTAGGAATATCCGTTGCTTGTGTTGGACTTGTATTAATTACATCTGCAATCTTTTTACTCGCTTTTGATTTGCCCGTTGGGAAAATCGCATTCGATTCGTTTGCCAGTCTTTCCAGCGACGAACGACTTTCACATTATGGAGTTGTTTTGAAAGAATCGCAAAGCAAGCTTCTATTTGGACATGGATTCTCTGCTTTCACATCCGACGAATTTCAGGTCCATAATTACATGTTGGGAGGTCTATTCGAAATGGGTTTGATTGGTTTCTTGATTGCTTCGACCGTAGCCTTTTTCTTCGTTGTTGAGTTAGGAATAAATACAAAGTCTTTAATTGCTTCGAATTTGCCCCCGGCTTTGTTTTCGCTCGGGCTTTGCCCACTGTTTCAGATTGCGACCGGAAGTGATGGGGGACGTTTTACACCGACTGATTGGGTCGCAATGGCGACCATAGCCGGACTGGCTACTTCTATAGGGATTCGAGGCGGACGTGATTCCTCGGATCCAGCATAGAGATGAAATACATTTGCAGTCGCGACGAATGGTTCTTGAGACGATCACTACCTAACGTAACTGCCAGGCATACCAATCTAATAGCTTGCGTTTGCCTTGGCTAGCGCGGCCACCACGAACCACTGATTCTCATCCCCTTTTTGTCAGACCAGTCTTGTTTAAGAATACTGCAGTTCTATTTATCATTCAAAGTATCGGACTCGTTGCGCAGCTTGCTTCACAGGTAATCGCTGCGAGAATGATGGCTGGTGATCAGTTTGGTATTTTCATACAGACCAGAAGTTGGATTCAGTTTTTGGGTATGTTCGCAGCATGGGGAAGCCCAATGGTCGTGTTGCAGTATTTGTCGGTGCTTCGGAAAAATGAGGACCAAAAAAGCATCCAACATTTCGTACGCTTTCTATCTAAAAGAACTCTCGTTCTGACGGCAATTGCAACTCTTATAATGCTCTTTGTTGCAGGTGTACGATACGATTGCTCTAGTTGGCCGTTCGTTATCGGCGTGTTCGGAATTGGTGTTTTCGCCGCGATGTTGATTTTTTTCCAAGTTGGACTTGTACTCGACCGTATAGCTCTAGCGGCAATTCCCTATTTCGCTGTTCCACCTTTTTTGTTTATGTTCTCTTTGTTTGGGTATTATTTCGTGGGCGGTGTACCAAGTGCATTGGTTGGCAGTATCTTTCTTGTTCTGTCACTACTCCTGCCAGCATTAGTGCAAGGAGTACTTATATTCAGAGCTTTACGTCTTACACATGTTTATAACGATGAAGTCAGCCAATTTCAAGATACGGAAAAGCGAGAGCATGCATGGTCTACCGCTGCTTTTGATCATGGTATATCCCAAGTGTCTGGGCAGGTGATGACTGATAGTGATGTGATTATTGTTGGAATGCTTGCAGGTAATGAGGTTGTTGGTCTGTATGGTGTCGCCAATCGGCTTTGTAAGCTTGGGAGCTTTGGGGTAACCATTATAAATTCATCGATTGTCAGTCGTATATCGCCATTAGTCGCCTCTCACGACATTGCATCAATACATAAGCTTGTCATGCATGCAACCTGGTTTTCCACAGTCGTTGCGATGTTTTCCGGCTTTCTTTTGTGGGTGATAGCGGACCAAGTTTTAGGGTTTTTTGGTGAACGCTTTGTTGATGCTAAAACG
>JANODQ010000013.1:0-6463 GCA_031412775.1 Pirellulaceae bacterium
GGGATAGTGGTCCTAGACTACGCGAGGTATGCAACCGCATCAGACAATTAGAGCTCGACACCTTAAAATTGGACATCTCAGCCGGGGTTTGCGAGTTTATGATATAAAATCTCGCGAGAGTTGGTTTGACTTAACCAACTTAATGTTTGATTTTTATACACTTTTGATAGCTGATTATTGATTTCGATGGACACTCAAAGCATCACCCCAGCCCGACTTTCAGCAAGCGTCATCTCTGTCCCGCCCATGGCACGCGACGCGAATCGTAAGATTTGTCGCACTGAAAACACAAAGATAGTTCGGCATATCGAGGCCGGCGGGGTTTCTACAATGCTCTATGGGGGCAACGCGATGTTCTATCATTTGCGCCCAAGTGAGTTCGCTGCCTGTCTGGCGATGCTCACTGAAATCGCCGGAAAAAACACCCTTATTGTCCCGTCGGTTGGTCCTGCGTTTGGGATGATGATGGATCAAGCTGAGGTGCTGCGGGATTTCGATTTCCCAACGGTGATGGTGCTTCCGCAAAAAGAAATCGCCGATGATAACGGTCTTGCTACCGGTATTCGATTGTTCGCTGAATCGTATGGCAAGCCGGTCGTTCTCTACCTCAAACACGACCGTTGGCTTGAGCCCGCGATCGTTGAAAGCTTGTATCGCGATGGGCTTTTGAGTTGGATTAAATATGCCGTTGTGCGCGACGACACCAGTAACGACAACTATCTTCGAGAGGTCCTGCAAAAGGTTCGTGGCGAAATCGTGATCAGCGGAATTGGCGAGCAGCCTGCGATTATTCACATGCGTGACTTCGGCGTTGGAGGATACACCAGCGGTTGCGTATGCGTCGCCCCTAAGCTTTCGCAAACGATGCTCGAAGCCATTCACGCAAAGGACTTCGCCAAGGCCGAATCGATCCGAGCGATGTACGAACCTTTGGAAGACTTGCGGAACGCAATCAATCCAATTCGTGTTCTGCATCATGCTGTACAAGCGGCCGGGATCGCCAAGACGGGACCGATGCAACCGATGCTCAGTGAGCTCACCTCACAACACCACGATTTCATCGAAGTCGCCGCTCGTGCTCTGTTAGCACTGAACTAAAAAGATCAAAAGCAGATCTTGAGCAGATCTTGAGCAAGGCGCGAGGCTACTGGCGATGCGTAAAGCATTGCTCGGTAAGGATCGAATCTGAAGTCGTGCGCGTCTAAAACTAAATCAGTTCGACTAAATCAGTTCGGCTTCTGCGGGTGCGATGACGGTCGCTTCGTCGGAGTGGCCTGACCACTGCGGGACGGCTATTTGGGTGGCGATCCATCCTGGGTGAATGAGATTGCCGCGTTGAGGTGCGGTTGAGTCGCTAGTCGCACTTCGCGTCGGTTTGCCTGTAATTTTCCACTTTGCTGAAGACGCATTCGACGGGATTTCCACCGAGTCGCCTTCGTTCCCTTTAGCCAGTCGCTCAATGGCAAACAGCCGATTCAAAACCTTCGATGATTCACGAAGAACATCTCGGGCGGCGCTTCCAACTTGCTCGTCGGTGTATTCGTCCAAAGGTTCTTGAATCAAATCGACCAAACGGGCTTCGCGTTGAAGCGTACTCAGAAGCGTGAGGGCTTCACTGCGAACAGGAGTCGTTGGGGCGGATTTAGCGGAAGCAGGTTTCGCTAGAGAATTTATTGGTGCGGTTTTTGGTGCGATTTTCGTCGGGGCAGCGTTCGCCTGTGGAGCTTTCACTTCGGCGAGGAGCTTGGTGGAAGCATCCAATGCTTGTGAGATTCGCATCGATGCGTCGCGATTAAACAACGCGGCAAAGAAAGCTCGAAAGGCGATTACGATTCGCATAACTTTATTTCACGGATGAGACTGATGATACGGTTAATGTTAATGAAAAGTATTTATTCGTCGTCTGCGGAGTCAGCTGTTGGGGAAGCAGCTTTCTTTTTTGTTGCCTTTTTAGTGGTCGTTTTCGTAGTGGCTGATTTTGCAGTAGCTGACTTAGTTGTCGACTTTTTTTTCTTCGCGGTCGCACTCGACGCAGCGCCACGTTTTTTAGAAACTTTTTTCTTCTTGGATCCGCCCGCGGCGGCTCGTTCAGCAAGCAGTGTCAAGGCAATTTCCAACGTGACATTTTCGATTGGCATATCCTTGGGTAGCGAAGCATTTGTTTCGCCATCGGCTAGATACGGACCATATTTCCCTTCGAGCAATTGAATCGCTTTGCCGGTTATTGGAGATTCTTCAAACGTTTTCAAAGCCGGTTTCGGCTCGGCGCGACCGCGGCCCGCTTTGGGTTGCGATAGCAGAGCGATCGCTTGGTCGAGATCGATGTCGAGTACGTTTTGGTCCTTTGGAATCGAACGGTAGTCTTTGTCTTTACCGACAGTCTTCATCACGTACGGACCAAACGGACCAATGTTCGCGACGACTTTATAATTTTCAGTAGGATGCACGCCCAACTCTCGCGGTAGAGTTAGGAACTTGAGTGCCATCGGAAGGTCGACCGATTCGATCGGCAGCCCTTTCGGAAGCGACGCATTCTTACGGCCTTCTTCATCGGGTTCACCACGTTGAATGTAAGGGCCGTAGCGACCGACTTTGACGTAGATATTCATTCCCGTCTCGGGGTCGGTTCCTAGCGGTTCATCGCCGGCGGCTTGTTTGGTCAATAACTCTAAAGCAGACTCGATATTAATTTCATCAGGAGCGAGATCCTGAGGAATCGAAGCTTTGCGGGTACCTTGTTCCAAGAAGGGACCATAGCGACCGACTCGCACAACAATGTCTTCGCGATAGTCACCGGTGGTTGGAGCCCCGACAGGATAGGAGCATGCAACTCGTGGGTCGATCTCGTTAATCTTGCTCGCCAGCAAAGGTCTCAATCCAGCCGGAGCGGGCGCGGAAGCGTCTTTACCATCGAGAGCTGCTGTCGTCGTTAAAGTTTCGATCGAAGCGTCATCACCAAAGTAGAAGTCGCGAAGGTAATCGCTATTGCCACGTTCGTTACGTGAGATTTCGTCGAGGTGATCTTCCATTTGGGCGGTGAATTGGTAGTTCACCAGCTTTCCTAAATGCTCTTCCAGCAATCGAATCACCGCGAAGGCCGTCCAGCTTGGGACCAACGCATTCCCCTTTTTGAAAACGTAGTCGCGATACTGAATCGTTTCGATAATCGAAGCATAAGTACTTGGACGACCGATGCCACGTTCTTCGAGAGCCTGAGTCAACGAAGCTTCCGTGAATCTCGCAGGTGGCTGCGTGGTGTGCGAGACCGAATCGAGCTTGGCAAGTGAAACAATTTCTTGTGCAGCCAATTCCGGTAGTAAGCGTTCCTTCTCTGCTAGTTCGGCTTCAGGGTCATCGCTCCCTTCGACGTAGGCTCGTAAAAAACCTTCGAACTCAATCGATGTACCGGAGGCTTGGAAGATGGCTTGTCCGCCATCAAATTTTCCTTCGATGGATACAATAACTCGCTTCTTTCGAGCGTCGGCCATTTGGGAAGCGATCGTACGTTTCCAAATCATTTCAAACAATCGGAAGCCATCGTAGTCGAGCTCACCACGTAGTTTTTCGGGGAGCTGGAACGGATGGCCTGCAGGCCGAATGGCTTCGTGAGCCTCTTGTGCGTTCTTAACTTTCGATGCGTAAGTCCGCTCGGTTGGATGCAAGAAATCTTTACCGTATTGCGTTTCGACTAAGTCCCGAGCCGCATCGACAGCGACTTTCGCCATCGTAGTCGAATCGGTTCGCATGTAGGTGATATAGCCATTTTCATACAGCGATTGAGCGGTCCGCATCGTTTGCTTGGCAGTAAAGCCCAACTTGCGGTTGGCTTCTTGTTGCAAGGTCGACGTCGTAAAAGGTGGCTTGGGTCGCTCCACAAACGGTTTGACTTCGACACTCGCAACGCGGTATTCGGCTTTATCAAGTTTCTTGCGAAGGGCTTCCGCCGAGGCCGCGTCGAGCAGCAGCATTTTCGGGTCTTTGATCTTGCCCGTGCTCGAATCAAAATCTTTGCCGGAAGGAATCTTGGCTCCGTCAACGCTCATCAAGGCCGCGTTGAAATTGACCTTCTTCAAAGTCGAAAAGATACCGTCCAAGTCAAAGTAAGTCGCACTTCGAAACGCCATGCGATCGCGTTCACGATCAACAATCAATCGAACGGCCACGCTTTGAACACGGCCCGCTGATAGCTTGGGAGCGACTTTTCGCCAAAGCAAATTAGACACATCGAAGCCGTAGAGTCGGTCGAGAATTCGACGCGTCTCCTGAGCCTTCACCATCCCCTGATCGATTTGCCGAGTCGTTGTCAGAGCGTGTTGGATTGCCTCTCGAGTGATTTCATGAAACACCAGCCGTTTTACTGGCACCTTGGGTTTTAAAACTTCATGAAGGTGCCACGAAATCGCTTCTCCCTCGCGATCCTCGTCCGTCGCCAGATAGAGTTCGTCGGCGTCTTTGAGAGCGGCTTTTAGGTGAGATACCTGTTTTTTCTTTTCAGCAGGAACGATGTATACCGGTTCGAAATCGTGATCTACGTCGACTCCCAAGTAAGCCCATGGTTCTGACTTATACTGTTCAGGAATTTCTTTTTTCCCGCCGGGCAAATCACGAATATGCCCAATCGAAGCCTCGACTTGGTAGCCAGGACCGAGGTACTTTGCGATGGTTTTGGCTTTGGCCGGTGATTCAACGATCACCAGGGTTTTGCGTCCTTTAGCACTCATAAAACACTGCCGTCATTCGAGAAATTTCGGTTTGAAAAGTCATGGATCGAAACCGCATTACCAACCGGGTAACGAAGGGTGCCAATTAAAAAATCTTCAAAATGGTTGTATCCGATATATAAGGGATAAGGTTTTCAAGCCTAACCGTCTACCCACCCCTTTGAACCTCCCCACTAAACCTTAGGGGAAGCTTAGGGGTTCGCGTGGAAACCACCAGGGGCAGCAGCAAAAGAATCGGGCAAGGGAAGCGATAGCCCGATATCAACTGCCGGATCAACTGCCGGAAACCATAAGAAATTCGCAATAAACCTCCCTTGGGTTGGCGATCTGCCGCAAAGCCGCTGTTGCGTTTCCCCTTCGACTCTCTACAATCGCGCGATTGGTTTGTGTTTTTTGATTAAGTAGACTCTGTCAGGACAAAACAGGATGGCTAGCCCCTTCTCGATCTTTCGTAAAAATCAACGCGTATGGATGGCGATCTTGGTTTTTGTTGCGGTGATTTCCTTTGTGATCATCCCGTCCACGGGGACGCTCATGGACAATTATGGCAATTCCGGGGGGCAACAAACCCTCGTTTCCTGGAAGGGTACTCGCCTAAGTGCCGAACAACTTGCAAAGCAAACAGCCATTCAAGCTCAGTCTTATGCTGTTTTTTCACGAATAGCCGCTGAAGTAGTCGCCGCCGGAGGATCTCCGAAGGTCCCAGGCTACGCTCCCGGTCCTCAAGGCGGAATCGGGCTCGAACCGCCTACCGGGCGAGCTGGATTGGTTCAGCTAAAAACATTGGCTGAGGCGGCCCGCGAGAATGGAGTTGCGGTCAACGATGATACGATTGACCTGTTCATCCGTAACTTTACGGATGGAAAAATAAGTGCCAAGAAGTTCGAAGAAATTGTCCAAGAAGTCGCTGGAAAGCAACTTTCCAAATTCGACATGTATAGCTATTTAAAGGACGAGATTAGCAAGCAATTGCTTGTTCAAATGGGTATTTCCGGAATCACTTCCTCCTCCCAACCGCTGATCGCTCCAAGCAAGAACTGGCTCAACTTCCAAAAGCTTCAGCAACGTGCACGAGTTGAAATCTACCCGATTTTTGTCGACCAATTTGTTGAGAAAGTGACTGCCAAACCGAGCGAAGCGGAACTGAAGGCTCTCTACGAAAAAGCAAAGGACCTCTACAGCGTCCCCAGCCAGCCTGAACCGGGTTTCCGACGTCGCTATAAAGCCGATTTTGAATTCCTTTTCGCTGATTTCAACTCTTTGATTAAAGAAGAAGAGGCCAAGATCACGCCGGAACAACTCGAAGCGGAATACAAGAAACGCGTTGAAGCTGGAAGCTACAAGGTTGCCGTTGCCGAACTGAAGCCAACCGAGAATGTACCTGCCCCGGCACCCACATCAGTTGATTCGGCGACTGAAACAAAACCTGAAGCCAAAACAGAAGCTGCTCCAGAAGCGAAGACAGAAGCAAAAGCAGAAGCGACCGTCACTCCTGACGCCAAGATGGAGCTCCCTGCGGATAAAGCACTCGACAGTTTAATCGGCAGCCCGCAAACACCATCGGTTCCCGCCATTGAAACGCCGGTATCTCCAGCTGTTCCAACAACACCAGCTGCACCAGCTGCAGCACCCGCTGTTCCTGAAATCCCTGCAACTGGCGGTTCTGGAAAATCCAGTCAAACCAAATCCGCTTCGGCTATTCGCCTCGTTGCCTTCCAAGCGGAAGCAGCACCTGAAGCAGC
>JANODQ010000014.1:0-6909 GCA_031412775.1 Pirellulaceae bacterium
ATATATTCGCAGAGATAACTATTCAGAGAATTAACTACTCGAAGAATTAATTGGCTGACGCTTCAGTAGCAACCGTTTGATTTGATGCCAATGCTGCTCGAAGCTTCTCTTCACTTTCATGGGAAAGATTCGATTGAATCACCTCGCCACCGAACTGCTTGACTTCCTCTAGAACCTTGTCCGCGGTCATTGTGCGAATCAAGACGCACAGTGCGGCTCCGTCTGGTTTGATAGTGGTTGCAAGGCTTTTCAAAAAGCCATCATCAATCCCTACATCGGTCAACGCACCCGAGATGGCTCCGGCACTTGCTCCCATTGCCATTCCAAAGAAAGGATTCAAAAAGATCATTCCGACAAGAGCGCCCCAGAATCCACCACTCACGGCACCCGCTGCGGTGAGATTGTACATCTGTCGAAGGGATACGTTTCCTTTCGCATCTCGGACAACCACAACCGCGTCCGCCAAGTCGATCAGGAATTCTTTTTGCATTTTCAGCAAGGCAATTCGAACTTCTTCTGCCTTCAGTTCACTCTCGTACCCAATCACAACCAATGTTGCCATAACAATCACCCACTGCTTAAGTAAAGAACCAATTCAACAAAACCTTCCGCGTCAGTTTACTCGAATTTGATAATCGACGCATGGAGGAGATGTCGCTTTACAAAATCTTCATGCGTTAGTGAAGCAGATTCGTTGACAATTGACTCAAGCGCGTGCTTGTTCGGGTCCATGTATTCAGCCTCTGGTGCTAGCCGTGTTCAAACGACTAACCACCCGCTTGCGCAGGAACGTCCAATAACGCGGCTAGCGCCGGCCGTTCAGCAGGGGGATTTCAGCCTGCTCTGTGCCTTGTCGCAGGTTGGTGCCGAGGTCGCCTGAATTTTGCTATAGTTTTGGTTTGCAAATGTTTAACATCCTGTCCCTCTTTCTTTAAGAGTCTTTCTTCAAAAGTCACGCTGCATGTTTGAGCACCTCTCGGATCTTGAAAACCTGATACTCAATCGATCGGGAAAGACTCCTTTTGCGAAGCACCGGAGCGGGGTTCTACACGACCGTTCGTTGAATTTCGAGTTTTTTAGTTTAATAGAAGTACTAAATCAACTCTCCAACCGCAGCAAAAAAACCTCCGATGGAACTCTTCCACAAGTTATCACCAGGGGTTTTTCACAAGCATTTCTCGCGTCACAGCAGACCTCCCCGATTGTGGCCATCGCGGGAATTCTCAACGCAGGCAAGAGTAGCATGGTCGCAGGTTTCCTGTCGCCAAACGGTCGCGATCGATTGCTGATTGGGGCATCGAATCAAGAAGGAACTCACCGTTTCATCTTGTGGCTTCCCGAGTCATGGAGGAGCGACGAATCACTATGGCAGAGCACTCTTTCGCACATTGAAAGTATCTTTGGCTATCCACCGGAAGAGTTAGCCACGAACCGCGAGATGTCCTTCGAGCAATACAACGGTCGGTACAGTCGCGAGTATTTGGTTCGTTATCCGTCAAGCCACTCCGTTCCAGCAATACTGATTCCCCTAGTTGCAACCGATTCATGGTTAGACTCGCATGGGATCGGACTCATGGATTGCCCTGATATTCAAACGGGCTTCCTAGCAGACGATTTGGACTCCACCACAGTGATTAACGGCGCGGCGACTCATCACGATTTGCGGACAGATACGGCTCAGTCTATGTTTGCCGCGAAGCGGCGTGAGGCTCTGGCAAAATCGCTGCAGATATCTTCTGCGTTTGTGGTGGTTTCCTCGGCAAATTCGATTCAGGATGAAGTGGTCAGCGATATTCTAGGCGTTGTACAGCGCGCGATGCCGGGCTTGCGAACCATACTTGCCGTCAATCGTGTGCCGCGTCGTTATACCTCGGTCGAAATATCCAATGAGATTGCTACTGGCTATCGTGAGCGCGGCTTGTGGCGAGTCTACATGGCGTACCATTTCGAAGGGCCGCTGCTCCGCGACCGTATACCACCAAGCAAATCGCTTGGCATTTGTGAACAAGCTGTTGCACCGGAGTCGGCTGAAGCTTTGCCCGTATTCTTCCGAATCGATAAATCGCCACCTGCCCAGCCGCCTGCTGCGATCGCGTCAGAAGACTTGCTAGTCTCGATTGGTGAGCAACTCGATCCGAGTCAGCTTGCGAAAGAGAGGCTTGGTGCGACGCTCATATCACTCAAGACATCCATCCATCAGGGGCTTCATGAGATCGAAACGCACAATCAAAGGAGCCTGGCCAGACGAGATCGTTGGCATGGTTTGTTGGCTCAAGCGATCCTACGTTTATCAACCAATGATAAGTCGAAAGGTGGCGAACTAGATTCGATTCGATTACAAGTTTCCCATGAATTGATTCAGCAGATCTCCACGAGCCTTGAGAAGACGGCTCCATGGTGGGCCAGGCCTGGCCGCATTGCCATTCGATGGTCATCCAAATTTCAAGAGGCTGCGACCCAAGCTACCAGTTGGCTTCAATTGCCGACGTGGATCACCCGTCGAACAACAGCCGTGAGCGAATTTGTTACTAGTCGTTGGCGCACCGGCGATGGAGGGCGCGTAATTTCTCCGAGAGATTTTTTTGACGCGATCACGGTTCAAGATTTATCATTCGGATTACTGGCGTTGCAACACGTTGAAGATCGTAAGCTATGGGAAGAGCGTTTCCAAAACGCATTGAAGCGATTTCAATCCGAGAGTCGTATTCGTTTGTCTAATGAACAATTAGATTCCTACACGAGAGAAATGTGGCAGCGAATGAGTTGGGGGCAGAGTTTTTTGAAAGGTGTAGCACCGGCGGGATTGCTATTCGCTCCCATTATCGCCGCAGCGATGTTGCCTTTTGAAGGTGGTACGACAGCCATGTTGACAATTACTCTCAAGGAGTTTCTTGGAGCCGGACTGGCGACCGTAGGTTTATCAATGATGAACAAAGATACGATGCCAAAACTAGCCGAAGAAGAGACTGCGTGGAGTCAAATGAGCGAGCTGTTTGCGGTCTGCTGTGACGAGCTTGGACTGGAGCGTCCCTCATTGGAGAAGATGCCAAAACTAAAGACGGCAAGCGCAGAGAGAACGCTTCTACAGGCAACACTCCCCGTGATTACCAAGCAATCGATCGATCCAGTCGATCGCTTTTACGCGATCGAAAACACGACGTTGAAACGCATCAAACAAGTCTTAGCAACGCTCGGCTGAGAAGCTGAAATGACTTTTTTTATGCCATGCTGAATGATGAAACGCGTTCATCAAGGTACATTTAATCAGGTTGGGTTTTTCTAAGATCCGTCTATCGTAGTGCGACTTGAACGGAGACGTTCATTCCTTGATACGCGTCCGAGGGGCCCGACCAAGAACCCGAGAGTGGAGCTGCCTTTTCTTGCTCGCGTGCCACGGCGACCGAGATATGTTCGCATCCCGCAAGTTTGTTATTGGTTGGATCGAATCCTCGCCACCCTGCACCGGGCAAGTAGATTTCGGTCCAAGCGTGTGTTGCTCCATGCTGTCCCTCAGCCATCTGAATATAGCCAGTGACAAAGCGTGCACCGAATCCGAGGTATCGGGCGACTTCCATCAGGAGAACCGCATAGTCGCGGCACGAACCGCTCCCTTTTGTAAGTGTCTCATTGGGTAACTGAACGCCCGGATCGTGCCGCTCCATGTACTTGAGTGACTCAAAAATACGTGTATTCAGCCGCGTTAGCAATTCAAACGTGTCGAGTACTTGGCCTGGTTGATACGAGTGCTTCAACCATTCATGCAACGTTGGTCCGTCATAAGGGTAGCTTGGCAAACGGTACGGAATCAGATCGATGTGCTCGTCGGGAGAGTACTGGAACGGATACAGTCTTGCGCTGGGTTCGATCAGACATTCAATTGGATTATCGGTAGTGAGATCAACATCAATTTCGGCACACACTTTCAGTATCGATGATGGTTCGGAGAAAGTAAGAACCGCGACCGAGTTGCTCTCCACATCGCGAAGCCATCTGATGGTTGCGGTTGGTTCGATATGAATTCGTGCACCAACGATCTTCAAATCATGTCCTTCACGAGGACGCATAAGAACGCGATGCGGCCCGAAAGTTACTGGCTCAGAATACTGATACTCGGTGTTATGGATAATACGAATAGATTTCAAGTGTTTTTCCTGGAGAAGTAATGGGTTTGATCTGTAGTTGAATTGAAGCGAAATGATTGCAGGAAGTGAGCCTGATGCGATATCCGATCTTTTGACGCGGGCTATTGAAGATCGGCTAACGCCTCAGGCTCAACGAGCGAAGTTTCTTAATTCTTCGGGATTTCGCCGGGCCGATAATCAGGTAGCCAGCTACAAGGGAAGATCGCTAAAAGAGCTAGGCCGGAAAGAATTACAAATCCGATTTTCAGTGCTCGGGTTCGTGCGTCGGAGTTGATGCTGAGTGCTTCTGCAAGTTCTTCAGGTGTTGCCGTTGTGTTTGCGAGTCTTTCTTTTAATTGAACATCGCTTAGGAAATTCAAGTTAGTCAAATTCACTTGGTCTTTGAGTTCCGCTGTGATCACGGGGTTATCGTAAGTGCCTGCGATAATCATGGAACTCAGTAAACCAACAAGTGTCGCTCCGACCAGTGCTGTTCCCACTGCGGCGGCCAAGTTCTGAGTGACACCTCGCATCGAACCGACATCACCCGCGTACTCTTTCGGGGCTGATGTTACCAACACATTGAATAAGAGCGTCACCAAAGCGCCTTGGCCGAGTCCAACAGTAATCAAACCGATAATCACAGGTATTGAACTCCATTCATTTTTCACCGTGAAAGCTAACCACGCGGTTCCAATTGCTACCAGGACGAATGCTATTCGCGCTATAGTCCGTGGAGATAACACGCTATACAAGCGAACAATCAAAATGGCAGTAAAGAAAACCGTCAGCATGAACGGCATCATCGCAACGGAGGTCATCAAACCGCTTTGACCTTGTACAATTTGAATATAAAGAGGCACGGAAAAGTTGATCGCTCCTTCGACTGCAACAACAAGAAACAAGGCGATCACTGCAGCCCATTCCTTAGGCGATTCAATCACTTTTAAAGCCAGCAGCGGGGTCTTGCCACGTTCTGTTTGCCAGTGAGTCCAACCGAAAAACCCAAATCCAATTAGGATGCCGACGACGATCATTGCAAGCGCGGGCGAAACACCCATCACATCGAAGGGAGCTGAAGGATTCGCCATCAGCAATCCCCAATTTCGAATGTTGTTAAAGCCAAACGTAATCAAAATTATGGCGACAGCAGAGAGAACTACACCAAAGATATCAATCTTGACATCCGCACGAGGAACCGACGGCTTGAGTTTTGTACTCAAAAGAAGGATTGCCCCAGCATGCAAAATCAGCAGTCCAAATGCGTATCGCCAACTGAGAAACGTTGCCACGGACCCCACGATGACGAACGCAAGAACTCCTGCGATTGCGCGCGCCGAACCCAGCCAGCCGACCGCCTCGGCTTGTTGTTTACCGGAATAATGGTTTGCAATCAGAACAACTAGTGTCGGTACCAGTGCGGCTCCAGCGAATCCAGCCAGTCCTTGCGAAGCAAGCATCAGTTCGGCAGTCGGACTGGCCACCATGCCAATCATTGCAATTAAGAAGAGCGAAACGGCTGATTGAAAAAATAATTTAGCACCAAAACGTTGACCTAGTTTCGCTCCGAGCATGATAAAGCCCGAGACCCCTAGCGAGTAAAACACGACAGCTGTACCAATCGTCGTCGGTGCTGTTCCAAAACTTTCCACCATTCCACCCATCGAGACCGGGATAGCAGCCACGTTGAACGACATCAACGCTTGCCCCATCGCGATGACAATCATGGGGATCCAAGAGTCGCGGACTTCTGCCTCTGAACCGGTCGCATTTGCTGCATTTACTGCCATGATTTTCACTCGCTAATAGTAAGACTTAATAGATTGCCAAGAAACGAACACCGCCATCAACACTGTATTTTCTAAACTTCCGCGATTCACTCATCCTGTCTACCGAGTTGGCTTAGAACAGAACATTGCGCTTTAAGGCTCGCAGCCTTTTTGTTTGATTGAAATCTTTCTTCCAGATCCGGGGCTAAGACTCTGACTTTATCATTACAGGCAGGATTTAGATCAGAGTGGCGTACTACTCAAGCTGAAAATTTTCAAAGCTCGTTAATTCAATCATCGTAACGGCGTTCGAGAGCATACTGCTTAGGTCACAACTTCTCTTCTCAAGTATAAAACGGCTGCCCGACAGTAGTAATTCGTGCGACAAGCACAAGTTGATTTTTCGAAAATTCACTGGATCGTTGATAAGGATACCACACTGGACAATTAAAGGCACGGACCTGTTGAGACTCCTCGCTAGTCAGGTTGATAAGGAGTGCGCACGCTTTGAGCGTGGTTGGCTGGTGAAGACCACGTCGCAAGCTAAAAGTCACTCGCATGTGCTTGGCGATGACGCACCCGGCTGCGTTTGGTAAGTCTATTGCAATCTATACCAATCTAAATTGATCCCGACCGCCGTATACTTTTTGCACCTTACATTTTAAAGGTTGTCTATAATGGGTACTGCTATTAGCCTAATGAAAGTTGAGCCGCAAGCGTTATCCACGGGTGTTTGTTTTGCGACAGTTTGCAATAGAGAGCCCGAGGCTATCGCTTACGATTCAAAAAATTGCGTATTTTAAGGTCACGTATTTAAAAGTAACACTTTAATCAGCCAGTCTTTATCCGTCGTCAAAGCGATGGAATCCAGCAGTTGACGCCAAGTCGATGTACCTCCCCCTTCAAGCACAAGAAAACACCGTGTTGCAAAAGCCCCTACCCATTGCAGTACTCATTTCGGGTGGAGGATCTACGCTCAAAAACTTAATTGATCGACAAAAATCCGGTGCGCTGGCGAT
>JANODQ010000015.1:0-2491 GCA_031412775.1 Pirellulaceae bacterium
CCTACAAAAATAATCTCCGAGCAAATGTAGTGGAAACGAAAACGACGAAACCCAATAAATCCAGGGCTGCTCGCCCTCTAGTTGGGGAAGTTGGGTTAGCGGCCTTGTGTTGCTCCTACAATCGAACGATTCCTTAGCAGATCGGTCAGTTGCCACATCGATTGGACCAGGAGCGATTGAACCGAACTCACCCCAAGAATGGTACGGTGCCGGGGTCCGCCCCTCTGACAAACGGTCGCCTGAAGAGGAACGTTTGGGATTCCATCTTCCGCCGGGTTTTGAAATCGATTTAGTAGCCTCTGAACCAGCGATCGCTAAGCCTTTGAACATGGCCTTTGACTCACGTCATCGACTATGGATTACACAAACGGTCGAGTATCCTTACCCTTCGACCAATGACACCACAGCCCGTGACTGCGTGAAGACATTGGAGGACACCGATGGCGATGGGACATACGATCGCGTAACGACCTTCGCAGACGGACTGAACATCCCAATGGGAATCTTGCCGATAGGCGACGGCGCGATTGTATTCAGTATTCCCAATCTCCTTCACTTACGTGATACCGATGGCGATGGAGTCTGCGATCAACGTGATGTGATTCTAGGACCGTTCGATACAACTCGCGACACGCATGGAATGGTGAATGCATTGCGACGTGGCGACGATGGGTGGATTTACGCATGCCATGGTTTCAATAACCAATCGACTGTCGCCGGGCGCGATGGCCACAAGATCTCGATGACAAGCGGAAATACGTTTCGGTTTCGACCAGACGGCTCACGAGTTGAATTGGTTTCAACAGGACAAGTTAATCCTTTCGGAATGACCGTCGACCGATGGGGAAACCGATTCAGTGCCGATTGCCATTCCAAACCCATAACTTGTCTTGTCCGGAACGCATGTTACCCGAGCTTTGGAAGACCGCACGATGGACTTGGTTTTTTCCCATCGATGATGGACCACTTGCATGGAAGCACGGCGATCTCTGGACTGAGCCTCTACGACGCTAGCGGCTTTCCGGAGCAATACCGAAACCAACTCTATAGCGGCAACGTAATGACCTCGCGGATCAATCGCGATTTTGTGAAGCGAAGTGGGACGACTTATGAAGCGACCGAAGTAGGTGACTTCCTAACAAGTGACGACCCTTGGTTTAGGCCCGTGGATATACAACTAGGGCCCGACGGTGCCCTCTATGTCGCAGATTTTTACAATCGAATTATCGGTCACTATGAAGTGCCACTGGAACACCCTGGACGTGATCGTGACTCGGGTCGAATTTGGAAAATCCGCTACCAGTCTCCGAACACAAGTTCAAGTGCAATCGGTTTGGGTTCCGGCAGTGTAGGATCGGACGCTACAGTTGAGTCCCTTTTCAATGAACTTGGCAGTTCCAACATAACTCGGCGCCAACTTGCCCTCGACGGTCTTACGGATCGATTCGCTGGTAAACTATCCGACGGAAAGTCTGCTGAGTTGGATTCGCTTTCCAGACTAGCTAAAAATGGCCTTCAAGCTCCTTCGGAACTACTGCGTACGAATTCGATGTGGCTACTCAATCGATTGAATCGACTGACTGCACCTCAAATCGTTGGATTGCTTGGAGACCGTGAACCGCTCGTACGGCAGCATGCCCTGCGGAGGTTGGCTGAGACCGACGATTTGATCAATGGGGAATGCTTGGTGGCCGCAATTCCGGTCGTTCGAGGATTGCTCGATGATTCCGAACCCATGGTTGTTGGAACCGCGGCACAGGTACTTGGTGTGCACGGCAATGTTGCGGATGCGACTTTGATCCTTGAGCGGATTAAATTGGTCCCCGACCACGATTCGATGTTGTTGGCTAGATTGCGTATTGCTCTCCGTGATCTAATGATCCGAGAGCAGGATAGCCTTCAATTACTTCAAAATAACAAGTTGTCGACCGACGACAAACGTCTATACAGGGACATCTTGCTGGGCATTAAGACTAGTGAAGCGAGCCAGGCAATCTTGCGGGATTTGGAAATAAGCAAAGAACCGATTGTCGATCTCATTCCTTGGATCGATCATGCGGCTCGATATGCCAGCGATATAACGCTTAGCGAGCTAGTAAAGCTGGTTAGAGACCGTACGGCAGATTCATCCGCCGACCGAAACGTCATGTTTGCGAAACTCAAGCAGTCCACTGCGGGACGGGACAATCGTGAGCTGAGCGAATGGGCGGAGTCGGTGGCAGCCAGTTCTATCGCCGAAATACAAGCCTATCTCGATTCGGATTCTATACCGACACTTTGGACAGCCGAACCAATGTGGAAGCCAGAGCCAAGAGTCGCTAGCGATGGCCAAGAAGGCTCGTACGTCTCCAGCCTTCCGCTTGGAGAAAAACATACTGGTGTTTTACGAAGCGAAGATTTCCTTGCACCCAAGACGATTTCGTTTTGGCTAGTTGGTCATAATGGTCTACCTTCGGTTGATGACAGCCAACTGAATCGAGCCAGGATCGTC
>JANODQ010000016.1:0-12154 GCA_031412775.1 Pirellulaceae bacterium
ACCGAAGCAGGCCGATGCACCAAAGCAAGCTTTCCGGATGGTAAGTGCCGCGACGCAATCGATCGAAGATTTGGATGCGGACCCGTTAAGCTCCATGGGCCCTAGCGCTGACGCGGAACGCGAACGTCAAAGAAGAAAAACGAACACGGACTCTAACGGCAGCGACTCACAATCCATGTTAGATCCACACGCCGAGGTCTTTGCAAATACGCTTTACCCATCGGCGCTAACTTGCGCTAAGTGTCATCAAAAAATTTATGACGAATGGCGTGTTTCTAGCCACGCTTATGCAGCGATCTCACCGATGTTTCAGCGGTTCGAACAATTGGTAACCGATTTGACTCGTGGAACTGTCGGCACATTTTGTATGCGATGCCATGCACCGGTCGCCACTCAGATGAACTATCCGAGACAAGCTTCTCTTCTGGAAGGTCCTCATGTCTTCCGAGAGGGAATCACTTGCGTTGCGTGTCACCGAGTGGTTGAACGATATGGGCGCGTCAATGGTGAGCGGCGGATTGAACCGGGAACGGTTTTTGATCCGATGGTTGGAAATTCAGGTGGAGATGGAATTCCGGCTGTTTTAGCGGACGCTGAAAACTGGAAAGTCACGACCGATCCGAATGATAAACGCCCTCGTCAAGCGATCCACCGGGGTGCCATCCAATTCGATCAACTGGCAGACAGTTCCTTTTGCGCCGGTTGTCATCAAGTCGTTGTGCAGCCTGGTATTGCTCTCGAAATCGTCTATCAACAATATCGACAAGGTCCCGCTCACAAAAAAGGTATCTCGTGCCAGGATTGCCATATGGGGGCTGTTCCAGGGCTTCCGAATGGTTATGAGATGGGAGCCTGTGCGGAGGTCTCTGGCAAAGTCTATCGCAGTGATCGAAAGCATTCGAATCACATCTTCTATGGACCTGCTTATCCGATCGCGCATCCAGGTTTGTTTCCTCATAATGAAAAGGCTCTTCGCTGGAAACCGACGCAGTGGTTGGAATTCGATTGGCGTGCCGGTTGGGGAGCAGAGGCTTTTGAAAAGGCGCTCGCTGCCAATCCCAACACTTGTTCATTCCCCTCGAGCTGGTCAAACGCGCAAGAGCGTCGTGACGCGCGGAAGATTCTTGATAGTAATTTGGAGCTGATCGCACAGAAGCGTTCTACTGCGTTACAAACTCTTGAAAACGGATCTCGCATCGAAGGCCCGTCGTTCGTCGAACATCCGACTACGGGAAGAAATCTCAAGTTTCAGTACCGAGTAAGCAACATCAGCGAAGGTCACAACATGCCCAGCGGCTCGCTCGGTGCACAGCCACAGCTTTGGTTGAATGTAGTCCTGATTGGTCCCGATAGCTCGCGCGTTTGGGAGTCGGGTGATTTAGACACCTATGGCGATATGCGAGATCAGCATTCGTTAGATGTTCGGGCACGCAAAATTCAGCCGGACTTGCAATTATTCAACATGCAGACCAGGTTCTTGACGTCCAATCTCAAAGGGACTGAACGCGAGATGTACTTGCCCTTCAACTTGGATATCGATCCCCTGCCATTCCTCCGCCCCGCAGTCTCCCCGACAACCGTTTTAAATCACCCTGCGCTCATCAGAATGGAAGCGCACAGCATTGCACCGGTTGACAATCGAATCGTTACCTACACGGTACCAGGAGAATTGATTCGAATGTCGGGCGTTTATAGATTGAGCGTTCGAATGCGATCGCGAGTCGAGCCAGCTTACTTTGTCCGATTCGCTAATGGAACTCCCGACATGCTCAGAAGCATGAACGAAGGAATCATTGACGTGCATCCTTACTCATCTGAATTCATGGTGAGATAACGATGCAACGATCTCTAATCAGGATCTTAGAATTGATCTTGTTTGCATGCTCGCTGGCAGGTTTTAATCCTTACTTGTCGCAATCCATCGGAGACGACGGTGTATTCATCCGTCCGTTACCTTTAGTCCAATCAACCCTCGTTGACGATGACTTGTTGACCGTGCCACTACCCCTAGTCGAACCATCAAGCCAAGCACCAAGTCAATCTTCTGGTCAAGCATATGGGACTAAGTCGGTTCCGCCGATGACACCAACGGCGGCTTGGCTGTGGGAGAGTCATTCATCGCAACAGACCGACACAAAACTGGGTCAAGTTTATTTTCCCCAGGCTGCCCCACCGCCAACGGTCCCTGTTGCACCTCCGCAGCGGAGCGCTTATGAAACGCCATGGGTGCCGCATAACTTTGGCTCACTCTTTGAAAATATTCCTCCGATGCAATCGCGTCAATGGCGGCACCAACAGCCGACGCTCATACAGGGGCACGAACCCAATTCGATTCCGGGAACAATCGGTTCAGAAGGCTCGTGCAACACCCCGGCGATGGATTGCGTACCGTCGGCATCACCTGTTCCCTATCAAGCTTATGACTTCCGAGGAACACCTGCACCGGCTGAACATTATAAGCCCGAGATGGATATTGCGACGTACTACGGAAAATACTTTGTACCAACACAGCGCCCCTGGGTGGAATGGTGGCGTCCTTTCTACACCGGCGGTTTGTACGATCCAGCGATTCCTGTCTTTAGTGACGTCAATCCTCTGACGCCACATTTTTTAGTTTATGGGGACTACCGCGCGGGAGTTGGCGTTCATCGCGATCAGGGAAGATCTGTTCGCTCGGTGGCGAATCGTCTGAATCTAGATCTGGATCTTCGATTAACGGGAACAGAACGCATTCATGCTTTTACTGGCCCACTCGATAACAACAACCAATTTACGCGGCTCGACTTTAGTGACTCACGCAACGTGCGATTTGAATCGGAACTTGACTTTCAATTTGATACGCTGTTTTTCGAAGGCGATCTGGGCGCGATGACTGGTGGACTCACTGGAGTTGATGCACCATTTGATTTGCCAATTACGTTTGGTCAGATTCCCTTGCTTTACCAAAATGGAATTTGGATGGAAGATGCAATCACAGGTGTTGCATTCGGTTTCCCTTGGCGCAACAGCCGGGCACTTAACTGGTCCAACTACGATGTCACGTTTTTTGCTGGGTTCAATCAAGTCACTTCAACTGCGTTTGACAATAACAATCAAGCCGCACAAGTATTCGGAACGGCTTGGTTCGTCGAAGCCTACGATGGTTACATCGAAACGGACTATGCTTTCTTGAACGACCAAGATGGTCTCAATCGTTCGTATCACAATATGGCTCTTGCTTATACACGACGCTATTTCACGATGCTTTCCAATTCGATTCGTGTGCTTGGTAACATCGGACAAGAAGGGGCTCGGACCGATCGAACCGCAGACGGTTTTCTATTGCTATGTGAAAATTCATTGATCTCGTATTCGCCTAGTAACGTTGTTCCATACTTCAATGCATTCCTCGGATATGGTCGACCACAGTCGGTCGCGAGGGCAGCCGGCGCGGGGGGGATTCTGCGAAACACCGGGATCAACTTTGAATCCGATTTGCTTACAGGCTATCCAACTCTCGATGCAACGGGGTCGAATTCTTACGGTGGAGCGGTCGGGTTGAATCTGCTTACTGCTGACTTTCGGCGACAGCTCGCATTCGAATTCGCGGCGCTTGACACTTATGGCGATCCGGTCTTGAGCTCTGCACCCGGCGCTCAGTACGCGATTGGGACGCGATGGCAACGAACGCTTAACAACTGGACTCTTGTTCGAGTGGACTTGATGAACGCTTGGCTGGATAACGCATCGGACTTGTATGGAACGCGTTGCGAATTTCGTTGGAAATTCTAAGCAAGTAAGTTAAGCTAACGCGATTCGTTGTGTTCGGTTTCCTCTCCTGCTGACGTTTTTTCGACGAGTCGTCTATGCGATACTTGCTTGCTCTTGTTTTGTTTGTAACGGGTATACTCCACGGAGGCATTCAGAGCCCTCAAGCGGCCGATCTAAAATCGTTTGATTTGCCGCTTTGGGAATCAGGAGCTCCAGGAGCACTGGGCACCGAACCCAAAGATATACCCATGGCACTAGTGCGGTTACCTGCTTCGCAAACGCCAACGGGAGCCTTGGTAATTTGCCCAGGAGGTGGTTATGGGAGTTTGGCGATTGATCACGAAGGGCACCAGATCGCTGCGTGGGCTAACCAGATGGGGCTTGCTGCGATCATTTGCGATTATCGTCACCGTGGCAAAGGATACGGTCATCCTGCTCCGTCCGACGACGCTAATCAAGCCATTCGGTTAACGCGAGCGAGATCAAAACTATGGAATATCGACCCGGGCCGCGTTGGAATTATTGGCTTCTCGGCAGGCGGTCACTTGGTCTCGACGGTTCTTACGCAATCCGAGATTGCGCCGCCTGACTCAGCGAAGAGAGAAAACGTGGACTCTATCTCGGCACAGTCTTCACGCCCAGACTTCGGCATCCTTTGTTACCCCGTGATCATGTTTGGGACGTCAGAGACTCACAAGGGAAGCGAAAAAAACTTGTTGGGACCGTCACCGGATCCCAAACTACTCGAATCCTTCGCAAATCACATGCGGGTTACGCAGCGTACGCCACCCACATTCTTGATGCATACGATGGAGGACAAGGTGGTTCCCGTCGCCAACTCCGTCGCGTTTTACAGTGCAATGATCCAGAATAAAGTCCCAGGCGAATTGCACATTTACGAATACGGTCGTCACGGCATCGGACTAGGAATCAAGATTCCTGATGCTTTTGATTGGCCGCAAGCCTGTGAGCGATGGCTTCGCACTCGGAAGATCATCCAGTAGGATGATTGGTTTGTTAACTATGATTCCTGTTTGCCCGATCGTTTTCAATCTTGCTCACGCCTAAAAGTCAATTAACCGATTATCAACTGATTGATTTCGGCCGAGGGAGAAAACTCGAGCGATTTGATGGAAAGCTTTTAGATCGGCCGTGCCCTGCTGCCGATGGTATCCAGCAAGCATCTCCGAAAAGCTGGTGCAAGGCGACGCATCGTGTTGTTGATAAGCGATGGGAAAAAAATGAGGTCGAATACTCCAATGATTCCAAGGGTGCTGCTACTCAGAAAGTCATAGGCGAAATCGTAGATACCGCGAGTCCTAAAATTGCAGGCAGTAGCTCGTGGTGTTTTCGATGGAACGATTTGTCGCTGAGTCTGAAGACATCGCCATTTGGTCATGTGGGAGTTTTTCCGGAGCAGGTGGAGAACTGGGAGTGGCTTAGCAAGCTTGGCAAGAAGCGTATTGGAAAAGGCACCGAAGATGCTCCGCCGACTGCGTTAAACTTGTTTGCCTACACCGGCGGAAGCACGCTTGCTCTGGCATCCGCGTGGTTCGCTGTGACTCATGTCGATGCGTCCAAGCCATCGGTGCAATGGGCAAGAAGCAATGCTGAAAGTTCTCAACTAAGTCATTTACCTATTCGATGGATTATTGACGACGTCCGTGATTTCGTTCAACGTGAGGCTCGTCGGAAGAATCAATATGATGTAATCGTTCTTGATCCTCCGGCATTCGGTCACGGGGCAAGCGGCAAACGATGGGAACTGGACCGCGACTTGGGAAGTTTGATTTTAGACTGTTGTTCCCTACTAACGGATCGTCCGATCGCAATGCTGCTGACGGGGCATAGCCCAATTTTATCGAAGGATTACGGTCCGTTAGAAAAGCCGGATTTTAAGAGTGTATCGAGTCATTTTGCTAGCGTAGACTCCAAGCGGGCAAGCCTGATTGATTTGAAAGGGCGAGAATTGGATTGCGGTTATATCTTTCGTTGGTTTAATTAGAGTATGAATCAACGCAAACACATTCTCGTTGTTGAAGACGAACAGCATCTCGGCACGGGTATCAAATACAACCTGGAAGCGGAAGGCTACCGCGTCACGCTGGTCACCGATGGCCACACGGCGGTGAAGCTTTTCGAGGCGGATCACTACGCTTTCGATCTTATATTGCTGGACCTCATGTTACCGGGGATGAGCGGCTACAAGATTTGCGAGACTATTCGCGAAACTGAAAGCACCGTTCCGATTCTTATTCTGTCTGCTCGAAGCCTTTCCGAAGATCGCACACGCGGGTTCGATCTGGGTGCTAACCAGTATCTAACCAAACCCTTTGACTTAGATGAACTGCTGAGCCGAGTCAAAAATCTCTTGCGGCTCAAAACCAAACCGAACATCCCCGAGGAAAAAAAGACGACCACTCAAAAGAAGGTAATCGTCCTTGAGTTCGGCGAGTCCTTTGTCAACTTCGAAACCTACGAAGTTTGTGTTGCGGGCAAAGATGTTAAACTGACTCACAAAGAACTCTTGCTTTTGCGATACTTTGCCGAGAACGAAGGTCGAGTCATCTCGCGTCAGGAATTGCTAAGCGAAGTCTGGGAAATGAATGGCGACATGCAGACCCGCAGCGTAGACCAATTTATGCTGCGACTCCGCAAGACGTTCGAGAAAGACTCCGCCTCGCCGCAACACTTCCTCACCATTCGCGACGCCGGCTATCGGTTTATTTCGAATACGTAACCTGAAGGAATCAGGTGCTAGCACACCAGCAGCCCCACCTCCACCGCTGTTGCCACAAAGACTTCGCGAATTTGTCCAAACGGCTTTTTCAAGCCGATCTCTTATGGCGATTGAACATGA
Source organism: Pirellulaceae bacterium (assembly GCA_031412775.1). Classification (GTDB taxonomy): domain Bacteria; phylum Planctomycetota; class Planctomycetia; order Pirellulales; family Pirellulaceae; genus JAIYDQ01. Next base: position 6,611 of record JANODQ010000016.1, read on the forward strand.
TCTCGCCCGATACAAAGGAAAAACCTAAGAACCGAAAAAACTTATTTTTGCACGGGTCGTTTGGTATTTGTAGATCTGCCGACGTCACAAAAGTCATTTTGGGCTATAATCTGGATCTCATCTGGATTCAAAGCCTGGGGCGTTCTGGAAAATACACTCGTAGACATATTGCTTTTCATGACAGACGATCGCATTGATGGTAGCGATGCGCCGGTTGGTCGGCGGCTGATTGCACTTTTTACTGATGGCGCATGTAGCGGAAATCCAGGACCCGGTGGTTGGGCCTATATTTTGCGTGATGGTCCGACCAAGAAAGAACGCGCCGAGTCGGGAGGCGAATCGATGACGACCAACAATCGCATGGAATTGATGGCCGTGATTGAGGGGCTCAAGGCCTTGTCGCGACCCTGTAACGTCCAGCTCTATTCGGACAGTCAATATGTTTTACAGGGCTTGAATTCCTGGATGGCCGGCTGGAAAAAGAATGGATGGCGCAGGAAGTCAGGGTCCCGTTTCGAAGAGCTAAAAAACGCGGACCTATGGAAGATACTTGACTCGCTCAAGCAAATGCATGACATCTCTTTTCATCATGTCAAAGGCCACGCCGGACACCCTGAAAACGAACGCTGCGATGTAATGGCCGTAGAAGCAACCGCGAAGTTTCGATAGCCGCAACACGCGACGTGTTTCGCGAACTGAAGCACGTTCGGATTGGGAGTGAATGTTGTTTTCGTGGGTGTTCCTAAAACTCCAGCGAAGCCTAAGACAGCGAAGCCTACAACAGTGCAGCCCGCTGTATCCCACTCGCAATTACATCCGTACCATTTTTTGGAACGCGGATTGTAGCTTTTTGGATATCGGGCCGACTTGTCCGTCTCCGATAGATCGTGAATCGACTTTCACAACCGGGATGACTTCAGCGGCACTGCCGGTCAAGAAGCATTCGTCGGCGACAATAACATCGTGACGGGTCATGGCTGTTTCGAGGCACGTGATTCCGTGTTCGCGTGCAAGATCGATAACTGCGTTGCGAGTTATTCCTTCTAAAATACCAGCGTCCGTCGGAGGAGTTTTGAGGACTCCATCTTTGACGATGAAGATGTTATCCCCGGTGCATTCGGCGACTTCGCCTTTGTGGTTGAGCATCAGGGCTTCGACGCAACCCGCTTGCAAGCCTTCGATCTTGGCCAGGATGTTGTTGAGGTAGTTAAGTGACTTGATACGTGGGCTGAGTGCTGCTGGGTGATTGCGAATGGTGCTGGCGGTAATGATCGCCATTCCTTTTTCGTAAAATTCAATTGGGTAAAGCGTAATGGAATCGGCGATAATAATAATCTGTGGATTGCTCGTTTTATTTGGGTCGAGCCCTAATGCGCCCGAGCCACGGGTCACTACTAGTCGAATGTATGCATCTTGGAGGGAGTTTTTAGCGACGGTTTCATTGACTGCAGCGGAAAGAGCTTCCATCGTCATCGGGATCTGAAGCATGATCGCACGAGCCGATTCGTAGAGTCGATCGATATGTTGTTGAAGGCGGAAGACCTTGCCCGAGTACGCTCGCAATCCTTCGAAAACACCATCGCCGTAGAGCAGCCCATGGTCGTAGACGCTGATCTTTGCATCTTCTTTGTTAAAGAACTGACCGTTGATGTAAATCTGAAGACTCATGAATTTCCTTTGCAACCTGGCAACTTAGTTTGGCTTCGTAAGCGGAACGTTTGGGACCATCATAACCGTTGAACGATCAAGTCGGTATCGCAACCCATGGGGCCTTTTTTCTTGGGACAATGAGTATCACGATCCCGACCAGAATGCCTACAAGACTAATCCATTGCGAAATGCTCAATGAGGTCCCGAATTGTCCTGATTCGTCGACGCGGATGAACTCCTCCAAGATGCGGCTGATACCGTATCCGATCAATCCAAGACCCAAGACCGTTCCCGAACGCTGCGTGTTCGGCCAAAGCCAGAACAAAAATCCACATAAAAGGATGGCGTTGATCGAAGCGTAAATTTGAGACGGATGCGACGGAAAGCTACGCTGAGGCAAAGGGGTCCGTGGAGACCAAAGTTGCCCGTTCCGATCCCAGAAAAGTTCGACTTGACTCGGGCTGGCCGGGTCCAAACCAATCGGAGGAGGGGAAATCTGAAAGCGCGTCGGCTGATCGATCAGGTCTCCCGGTTGCAATTGATTCGCCTGAGCCCAACTGCCGGGCTCAACTTTCTTGATGCGCACGCCCTCTCGCTTGAGGAAGCTTGGCGACCACTCGATGCCGACGAGTTTTCCTGAGACCAACTGATCGACATAGGGCGGTGAGCCCATTGGAAAAGTAATCGCGGGAAGTCCTGACTCACAAATTCCTCCGTAACAACATCCGTTCATCAAGCAGCCCACTCTTCCAAAGGCAAGCCCGATCAAAAACGCCGGCGTTGCCAAGTCTGCAATCGCGAGCATAGGCACTTTTTTGACGAAGCACCAAATCATGGAGACCGCCAGCCCACCGAAAAGTCCTCCGTAAACGACCAGGCCGCCTTCGGTGAATTTGAAGGCCTCGAAAAGCTTTTCAACCACACTATCGCCCTCGAGCTCGCTCCATTTTTGTATCACGTAGAACAATCTCGCGCCGACCATTCCTCCAATCACCGACCAGATGGCAAGCGCGAGAACTTGATCCACCGAGACACCTATCGTCTTGCTTCGAACGGCAACAATGGAGACGGCAGTGACGACCCCTAGCATTAGAAAAACGCCATAGCCGCGAATCGGCAATCCTACTATTCGCATTGCAGGAGACGTGTCCGTTGCGGCGACAAACCCTGGCGTGGTAGCGGGGGTTGTCGCGGCTGTCGTGACGGTTGTTGTATCGGAGGAAAACGGAAAACGAGTTTCCATCAAAGGTGCAACGAACACTACAATCGCCAAGACCATCAACCATCCAACGATATCAAAGCAAAGCGATTCGAGCGGTTGTTTTTGAAACCATCGAAAGACCAACACCAACGCGTACATTATTAGGATCGCCCCAGCAACCCAGCCCCAACCCCAGAGCGGAAGCGGGCCAATTTGATGTGGTATATAGAAAAGTGTTGTTCGCATGTGAGGGTTCTTTGGAGGCGATCGGCGGGCTGAAGAATACCAGTCGTAATGTGGAACCATTGTCCCGGACGAACATGGTGACGAGACGCCTGTCCTAAGCTATAGCAGCCTTGGTCTCCCAGGTCGACTAGAAGTCTAAAGTATCAAGTTCTCCTGGGTCTTTATCTCCTGGGTCTTTAAGAGATTCAGTATCAGATTCCGTGCTCGGTTCAACGTCCGGGTGAGTGTCTGCGGTTTTGTTCGCGGTTGATGGAAAAGCTCCTGTCGTGTCGGCACTAGAGGCGAATCGGCTGAGGTCTTCTAAGATGATCTCGCTTTCAATCGACGGAACAATAGATGTAATGAGCTTGGGTTCGAGGTACTTGCTGAAGTCGGCGACGATGGCTGTGATGTTGTCAGATCCACCGAGTGAATTCGCAAGGTCGATCAACTTTTGACAGGCTGTTGCAGGGTCCGGAGTATCGTTAAGTAGTTTGTTGATGGCTAGGTCATCGACATGTTTATTCAATCCATCAGAGCAGAGCAAGAGTCGATCTCCTGGCTGAAGTTCCAGTTGATAGGTATCCGCGATGACCTCTTCTGCGTCGGCACCAATTGCATTCCACAGGACGCTAGCCCAATGTGATTTGCTGGCCTCTTCAGCCGTGATCGCGCCTTGCTCTAGTAACTGGCTAGCCATTGTATGGTCTTTCGTGAGCTGCCGAAATTCACCGCGTCGAGAAATGTAGCATCGCGTATCGCCTGCATGCACGATCCACAGCAGAGGCCAAACGATATACGCAGCCGTCAGCGTTGTTCCCATTCCCTTGAACTCAGGAGTCGCTTTGCTCTCTAAGATTATTGCTCGATGAGTTTCGATGAGAACATCTTGTAGCGCAGCTAAAAAAGATTGTTCGTTATTGCGATCGGGACGTAGAGTCCATCGCAAGTTGTTCAGGAGGTTCGTGACAAAATAGTTGATTGCGAGTTCGCTCGCTCGATTTCCCGCTTGATGTCCTCCCATTCCGTCGGCCACTATAAATAGGTGCCCGAATGCTCCTCCGCAAAGTCGCGAGGGTGTCGCGAAGGAGAGATTAGTCGACTCCACTCGGAGCGAACGCGTCAAATCGGCAGCAATATAGCTGTCTTGATTGGAGGTTCGTTTGAGGCCGCAATCACTTTGGCCTGCGTACACAATAGATTGGTTTTTCACGGCGAGTTACCCAGCAGACTCTTAACTCAGGGCGTTCAAGAGGAAAAGTTTCTTTTTATTCTAAGGCAAAACGATATTGGGAAGTGTGACGCAAGTGTCTCAATCGAAATTTGCTGGCCGGCGGAATTTCTCGCTTGCAGATACTATTACGGCGAAGAACAAGCGTTTTGAGCGGATCTCTTTAGAAAACCAACGAATTTTAAATGCATATGGTCCAAAAATACAATCACAACCATTTGGAGAATTTATCGATTTTTAGCAATTAAGTGGTTGAATCGGCTGGGAGGGCTGGGTAATTTAGAAACTGATTAATGGCAGTAGAATTCTATTGCTAGCGAAGCAACTTTTGAGGTACATCATGTTTTTAAAGTTTCGCGGTCTGTCCGCATCCGCAGGCCTGGGCGTATTGAGCCTTGGTTTGTCCAGTTTCAGTTTCGTCCATTGCGATTCGGTTCTAGCAGTCGAGGCTGACTATGGCATTGCCGATTCGAATCCTCCAGAACTCGTAGGCAGCCCGCTTAACGATTTGTTCTCGCGACAGTGGGTGCGGTCCGACGCATCGGGCCGAGTTAGCGGAACCTTGGTTCAGTTGACTGATGCTAAGTCGATACCTGTTGAAGGTTTACCGGTCGCATTGATTAAAGACGGTAAAGTTGCGTATGTTGCGACGTCCGACGTGGATGGAAACTTCACCTATAACGATGTTAAGCCTGGGCTCTATTCTCTTGTTTCGCGGACCAATCAGTCGATCGCGGCATTTGCGGTTCAAGTTTTGGATTCCGAGGCAGCCGAACACCTCCCGAACAACATAGACGTTCGAATCATTCGTTCCGCTGGTGAGAAGATCAAGGAAATCGTCCGCTCGCAAACCGTTCCAACCTCATTAGCTCGAGTTGATTCCTCTGTTGCTGCTCCGGCAGACCCAATCGCTTTGAATCGTCGATTTGCAAGTTCATCTGCGGTTCGTTTGGACGCTGAAGGAAAGCTTCAAGGACAACTGGCACGCTCCGGTATGTCCGGAATCGATAGCAATCTGACTGGCATGTCAGTGTACGTTTTGAAAGACGGAGTGGAAGTCGCTCGCAGTGAAGTGGATGCTAACGGTAACTTTGGAATCAGTGGTCTAAGCGAAGGAGTCTACGGATTCATTGCTGCAGGATCCAATGGGTTCGTGGCGACCTCCTTTCAAGTTTTGGATGCCACGCTAGCTCAGACGTCTGCCGATGGGAAACAGCTTGTTGGACTTTTTCACAAG
>JANODQ010000017.1:0-6004 GCA_031412775.1 Pirellulaceae bacterium
CGATGCCTGATTGGTCAACATGCGTTTTCAATTCGGAAGCAACCTCGGGCATCAAATCGACGCTTGCACCACAGAACACAGCTTTACCAAACTCGCAAGCGGCAAGCATCGGCTTTAGTCCGTACCAATCCGATTCCAGAATCATCACTGCGTCGATGTCTGGTCTGGCTATCATGGACCGAAACCCATCGGAGCGTTCCGCTCCAAAATCACGGGCCACATTATCAGCCAAGGCTGACACCGAGCTATATACCGCTCGGACATCAAATCGATCCTGCATCAACCTGAGAGACGGTTGATACCTCGCACTCCATTCGGTTCCTTGGCCGATAAGACCAACTTTTAACCGCATAAAGAATTACCTATCCGATTGTAAAAATATGAACAAAGGACGGGTGTAGGTCAAACGGAGAGGACAGGATTCGAACCTGCGGTAGAAAGTAAATTCTACGCCGAATTAGCAATCCGGTGCTTTCGACCACTCAGCCACCTCTCCAATTCATAACTGTATTCTGTCAGAAACCTCCGCCGATGCAAGCCCGGTTTCACCAAGCACGTCGACTACATCTCAGACCTATGAAATCAACTTGGTTTCGAGGCATGAAAAACATGGAAACGCACACATAGACCTCGGGATGAAAATCGAGAAAACGGCTGTTTTGAGGTGCGTCTGCGTGCTTCTTATCGCTGGAAAATCATTTGCACTTGTTCGATGAATCAAGCCAGAGACAGTTGCCGAACTTCTGGAGAGCTCGAACAAAATCGGCTATCGCCTCAGGCTCAAACAGCAATTGTTCTTCGTTTTATTGATTTTTTCGGGTCTTTGAAAATCGCTGGTCCAGTCGGTACTGGTTTTTGAGTTTCTCGATAGCTTGGGTAGGATTCGCTAAATCGATCTCCTCGCGAATTTCGGAAGGAAGCTGGAGATAAAACTCCATCAATTCGTCATTCGAAGGTGGCTTCGCCTCGTCCCATCCGCCTGACCTTAGCAACCAAGCCATCATCACCAGCATCTGAGATTCGTATGCAACGCCGCGAAACAGTGTACTTGTTTTTTCGGCAAGCCCCTGGCACAAGCTTTCGCAGAGCTCCTCATGGTCGGGCAAGATCATGGTGGAGTGTTGCGGGAGCACGTACAGGGCGAAGTAAAGTAAACGTCCAAGCGGTGCATCCTTCATAAACGGCATCGCTTCTCGAAGACGGCCTTCGAACTCATTTTGCCCCCAGCTCACGATCGCGGCCTGTTCTTCTTTGCTCAGCCGATCTGTGTGGTTGATTGCAATCGCGTAGTAGGCATCTTGGCGAAGACGAATTATCTGTCGTTCCAGCGGCAGTGATAGTATTTCATCGCGATGATTCGAAGGCATGGAATTCAAAAGTGCGATAAATGCGGAACCTGCCTTGAGTAGCTTTTCGTGATCTGGTTCCTCTTGAATTGCGAGGTAATATTCCACATCATTCAAGGATGCAAAATTGGTCCGCAACAATTCTTGATGTTGTTTCCATAGAACGCTTTGCTGCTGAACATTCAACCCTGCAACCCACTTTCGAACATTGGTGAGCTGTTCAAAATAGGGCGGATTGGGAAGCATTCTGTCGACTACGCTTTTATCGCTAAGTAAATCTTCCCAGTACGGAATTTCGGTAAGATCTTTCAGGAGTTTCATACTTGGAAATGATTGCAGCGTAGGAAGGTAAGCTGCTACAGCCATCGTCCGTAATTCTAGCTTCTGTGAGAAGACGCGAAGTCTCCAGCCGATAAAGCTTCCTGCTAAAACAGCAATGCACCCAACTGTAAGCCATCGAACGGTGACCGGTTTCGCACTCCACCATTGAAATCGAGACTTTTTCGCTATTGATTTCGATGAAGCGATCTCTGAAGTATTTGCGGCATCTTGCTCAAGGTTGATCGCAACCATTTCCATGGTCGTCTGTGTGAAATCGGGCTTGAGTGTTGCGTTGGGTAAGTCCCCAAGCATCTCGAAAGCCTTACGAAGTTCAGCAAGTTGTTGTCTTAAGCGAGATTCGACGACCAGACGACGCTCCAATTCCAGTCGCTCCGGTTGAGTCAACTCCTGATCTAAATATGCCGAAAGCAGTTCTTCGTCCGCTTCGGATAGGGATAGATTTGTCATGCGGAGTCTCCTTTTGCAATCACTTGATCATCTTCTTCCATTCCTTCTTCATCCTTCGCCGCAGAATCTACTTCGATTGGGACGGCTAGGCCTGAACCTTCATCCATATAAGGTTGTAAAAGCGTTTTTAAATTTACTCTTGCACGACTCAATAGCGACTTCACCGCTTTAACCGTAAGCCCCATCGTATCGGCGATTTCTTGATACGACATGTTCTCGAAGCGGCTTAGAATCAGAGCCACTCGTTGTCGTTCACCCAGAGCCATTACTGCTTGCTGTACCACCTCGGCTCTTTCGCTCCGATCAACAATTCTTGTTGGCATAGCTCCACTGGCGGCTAACGCGATGTGCTCGATCCCCATTTCGGTCATCGATGGATTGGATGGAAGTCCGACTTGATATTCTTTACGCTTTGATCTATCGCGGACATTGTTACTGGCAACATTATTCGCGATGCGATAGATCCAGGTGGTAAACTTTGCGGTTGGTTCGTAAGACTTCCGCGAACGAAAGACTCTCAAGAACACCTCTTGCACGAGTTCCTCCGCAACCTCTTGCGAATGGACCCAACCCATCATCAGTCGAGCGATCCGTGACTGGTATCGCGCGACCAGAATTTCAAACGCAACAGCATCATCATCCTTAATTCGTAGCATCAGCAACACATCCGGATCGATGTTGGGTGAGTTTTCTAGTTTAGCCGGGAACAGCGGCGATGAATCTTGCGATGACGGCAGGGGACTATACTCCGCGACTACGAGTAGATTTACAAACTCCTTGCCAAGTTATTATTGCCGGTGTCGGTCACATCTCAAACGCCCCGGAGCCAAGAAAGTTTCGTTTGCACGGGAGGAATACGGTTCAAAAACAAAAATTGCAACCCGAATCGGCCGAACCAAGCCGAATGCGATGGATTAATCTGTTCCCTTTGCCTAAAATTCAGATTGGCAATGTTTTGTTCGAAAGGTGTTATGACAGCGTATTTTCTCGTTACTCGCGGGCCTGATCTAGATCATCGGTTTAGCCTGATTAAGTCGGTCGAAAACAAGATGGGACGCGGACTCGGTTGCCAGGTACAACTGAGCGATCCGTTGACGTCGCGAGTCCACGCATCTGTTTCGTGGCGGGATTCGCAGTGGGTTTTGACCGACGCAGGATCGAGGAATGGCTCACTTGTGAACACTGCCAAAGTCGACGAAGCAGTTCTGGTCACTGGATGCAAGGTGCAAATCGGGGGAACGGAACTCGAATTCTTTGACGAATCCAGCAAAGTTCGCGACGACCTCACTATCGACACGATAAATCTCGCGCACACGCTCGGTGAAGAAAATGCATCGCTTCGAACTGCATTCGGTGCTTTACGTGACCGCAAGCGACTTGAAGAGATGCTCGATCTCTACCAGTTGGCTTACAACTGCCTGACCATGGTCGATCAGAATCAAACCGTGGAGAACGCACTAGAAGTGATTCGCGGTCGCACGAATGCGACGGTTGCTGGTTTTCTCGTTCTGGATAACGACGGAAGCTTGCGGCCACAAATCATAGTACCATCCGACGGTGGTGAATCGCGGCTGAAATTGAGCTCGAAATTGACTGACATGGTATCGCGTCAAATGACCGCGATTTGGGGGCAGCATAACAAAAAGCGTATTGCTGGCGAAGGCGTTTCGAAACAATATGCAGATGCCATTTGTGTCCCTTTATTACAAGAAAAGACAACCATCGGCGTGCTTCACTTGTATCGCGACGTCGAACCTTTTGAAGCTCATCACTTCGACTTTGCTATCTCCGCCGCAGCGATCCTAAGTGCTTCGTTATCGCGATCGCGTTCAGAACAAACATTGCAGGCCGCTCACGATCGATTGATCGAACGCAACGCAGACTTCGACGAACTACTTGGCGAAAGCAAACCGATCTTGCAATTAAAAGAGCGGATTGTTCGAATCGCTAGAGCAAATGGCACGGTGATGATTCGAGGCGAAAGCGGTTCTGGAAAAGAGCTCGTCGCTAGAGCCATCCATCGCGAAGGGAATCGTTCTCATCGCCCCATGTTGAGCGTCAATTGTGCAGCGATTCCATCCGAATTGATGGAGAGTCAACTCTTTGGTCACACAAAGGGTTCGTTCACCGGCGCTGATAAAGATCACAACGGATTTTTCCAACAAGCCGATGGTGGCACGCTGTTTCTCGATGAAGTTGGTGAGCTGAACTTAAGCGGCCAAGCTAAACTGCTTCGAATCTTAGAAGGCCATCCATTCCTGCCTGTTGGTGCCACGAAAGAAGTGCGCGTCGATGTTCGTGTACTCACCGCAACCAATCGTGATTTGCGGGAATTCGTAAAGGAAAAGCGATTTCGAGAGGACTTGTATTATCGTTTGAGCACCTTCGAGTTGTGGACACCTCCTCTTCGCGAGCGAGAAGGAGACATTGCTCTTCTCTTGGACCATTTCTTCGATCACTTCAAGCGTACCCATGGCCGACCGAAGTTAAAGCTGAGTGACTCCGCGCGCAAGCGGCTACTCGATTACGCTTGGCCCGGTAACGTGCGTCAAATGAGAAACGTTGTCGACAGCGCGACTGTTTTGGCTGTCGGAGATGAGGTTCGCGCATCCGACCTCGCGCTCCACGATGCAAGCTTTGATACGCTTGATACTTTGCGGATCGATGATTGGGAACAGCGACTTATTCGTGAAGCCTTGAAACGGACTCGCGGTAACATTCCCGATTCTGCGGACCTACTCGGGATCTCTCGCGCGACTCTCTATCGAAAACTAGAGACCTTCAAGATCTCTAAAGATGGCGATTAGCATCCGATTCAGCTATCTACCAAGCTTTACCACGACCGTCCGCGCGAGTCTTTGCATCTTCGTAGGCCTCTGCATCTGATAACGACTCGGTAAGGTTCACGCTGCAGTACTGAAGCAGTGTACCTTTCTCGAATTGCACATTTCTCAGGGCCAACTGGTAGTCGATACGCGTTTGGTGATATCGCAAACGAGCGTCCAGAAGTCGACGATGTGTATCGAGAAGCACATCCAACGCCGGATCTTGACCTGATTCGGAGCGAGCCTGTAGGCTTTCAAGCTGCCGAACAATCTCAACGAGTCTTTTTTCTTGAAGCTGCATCGAATCAAAAGCACGCTTCATTTCGTTGATAGAATTGCTCAGGCCATACAAAATGTTTCGCTCTTGCTCCTTCAAGATTTCCGCGTCACGCCGTATTGCTAACTGCGAATTTCTTACCGCAGCGTGTGCTTTTCGAAATCCAACTGGTAACGAGTATTCGACTCCTGCTTGCCATTCCTGATACTCGCCGTCCAGTAGATTTGAAACCGCGTCTAACTGGTCATCATAGTTCAGAAGGTCTTTTCCGAATCCACGAAAACGATAGCGACCAATCAGATCTAGCTGTGGTTTCAAGAAATTGCGATTCGCAGTTAACTCGAGCTCCCGCTGCTTTAAAACCCATCGTTGGCGTCGAATCTCCTCGCGCTTTTCGAGTGCTTCCATTGCCGAAGACTCCCAATTAACAAGAATCGGAGCTTGGGTAGGATCATCCATGGGACGAATAATCTTGCCGTCATTGATGTCGAGTCCGATAATTAGCCGAAGTCGTCTTTCGGCAACTCGAAGTCCTCCCGTGCCACGAAAACTGCCGCCAGCGCTTCCGTTATTAGTTTTAGTTCCGTCGACTGGCCGTCCATTGATGGCGTCGATGACTTCGGACTCAAATCGATAATACTGCTCCATTGCCTGAGCGGCATCACCTGTCCCCTGTGTGGCTGTCTGGTTCTCGAGTTTCTTCGCTGTTATTCTCGCGACGTCTCGTGCGTCTACTTTGGCTTCTAAGTCGCGATAAGCAAAATGCA
>JANODQ010000018.1:0-8724 GCA_031412775.1 Pirellulaceae bacterium
GCACGCCCATCGCCATCCGTGTCGCGTGCAAAAAAGATATCAGGTGCACACGATACGATCACCCCATCTTTCCAAGGGTGAACACCTGTTGGATAAGCGAGTCCTTCTAAGAAAGTTGTTGCATGATCAAAGGTCCCGTCGCCATCGGTATCACTGAGGTATTTAATTCGACCCGCTGCGCCGGGGTTGTTAGTGCCTAAAGGATAGTCCCCCATTTCAACAACCCAAAGTTTACCATCGGGTCCAAAAGCAATATTGATCGGGTCAATCACCAAAGGCTCGGAAGCAACAAGCTGGATCTCTAAACCGTCGGCAACTTGAATGGACTTCAAGGCCGCATCGGGAGCTAGTGCGGCAGTTCGCCCTCGGTCGGCGGTAACCTCCTTAATTCTCTTGATAAACAGTTCCTCTGTGCCGGCAGCCCACGGGCCCGGGAGATTGTAGTAGACCGAGGACATGTCAAATTCATACCCACCTTCGCGACGCATTCGTTCGCTACAAACGTATCCCATCACATCATTGGCATAAGCAGTTACCCAAAGACTCGGTGAATGCAATTCCTTTTTCAATCGAATGGCGTAGTCGACCACGACTTCACCACCTAGAAAGACCATGGTCAATTGATCCCCAAACTTCCACGATTGAATTGGGACTGGATAAGTCGCAGGTAGTCGCCCATGCTCTTTAAAGACCGATTGAAGATGAACTGCTTTACGATGAATTTGCGGAGTTGCGTGTTCGGCGAGCTTCACGAGTTCTTCTGCTGTTGGCAAATCGAACGAAAGCCCTGCGTAGCCGAACGTTGCCGAAACAGATTGATCGATGGCGGTCATTGGACTAGCCAGCAATCGCAAGACTTCTGTAGCGATCGATAAACCGTGTTGCTGCACAAACTCAATTTTGCCTCTTGGTAAAGGATTGGCATCCGCACCGCATCCGATGGTGCACAACGCAACACTTCCTTTATGAGTCGATTCAATTTGGTTCGCCGCATAACCCGCCCACTCGCTGTTGATTCCAAAGTGGTCTCCTCCGAGCGTGGTACAATGGCAAGCGTAATTAAAGATCGTTCCTCGGAGCGAGCCCTTTTTATCAGTTATTCGTAGCACAGGGACCGTATGATCAACAGGTCCGTCGGCTTGCACTCCGAAGTTTGACCAACGCCCCTCCTTGAGCACGCGACGATTCGCAGCGAAGCCTACTGATCCCTGTGCAAACGCTATTTTCGCAGGAGCCAAATCCTCGATGGCTTTGTCTGCTCCTTCCAGGATTGCTTTGCTCAAAAGGTCACGGTAGCGAAGTCCGATTGTTACTTCTCCGGAGTTTAATGCTTTGGCAAAGATGTTTGAAAGCTCGCTTGCCAAGTCGGGGCCACAATGAGTGTGCGTGCTACAGAAGACAATTTGCGAGCGAGGGAGTCCATGCTTCTTCTCGATTTGCTCTGCGAGTGCGCTGGTCATCTCACCCGGAAGCCCAATCGTATCGACGGAGAAGATTAGATGGATAGGAAGCGATTGATTTCGCAATGCCATTGCCCGAACGAACAGTGGAGTATCAATGGATTCGCTGGGACGATCTCGATTGCCATATCCTGCCATCCGAATCGGTTCGTTGGGTGTTACATCGATTTTTGCAAAACCAGCCACCCAACTTGCGGGCGTTTCGTTTGCGTGCGAACAATTAGCTGAGAAAATCAACGCGGTGACACTAGCACCTATGCAATGAAATAAATAAATAAGTCGATAAAGAGTTCGAAATGCATTAAACATTTTCAGTATCCTTTTGCTGCGATCGAAATCAATGTGGAGCATCATTTGAAGCATCACTCTAGGTCTGACCTAAACCGTACTCTCGCATTGTAGCGATATTCCATTCGCGAAATTCGGATCACCAAGACCAATGTCATTAGCTTGTCGTGGTAAGTTATAAAGAGATGAATTGATGTACCTTGTTTCCTTTGCTCCCGAGCCCGCCGCGAAAGTTTTTGATGAATAGCATATTCGAGCTTTTTAAGATTGGAGTTGGACCCTCCAGTTCGCATACGGTAGGCCCGATGATTGCAGCCTTTCGATTCGGCAAAGAATGCATGGAGAGATCTCGCGTTGCTCCTGGTGCGGATGTGTCGATCGCACGCGTTGAAGTGCAACTCTATGGATCGTTAGCGTTAACCGGTGTTGGGCATGCGACGGACAACGCGATTGTGGTCGGGCTGGCGGGTTGTTTGCCAGACCGAACTTCACCAGAAGTCATCCAATCGACAGTCGATAAAGCGAGGAAGTCCGGTCGACTGCTCTTAAACGGTCAGCGTGAAATTCAATTTGATGAAAGCAAAGATCTTGTGTGGCTGCGAAACGAAACGCTACCACAGCATCCCAATGCAATTCAGTTCAAAGCGTTTCGTGACAGCGGCGAGTGCTTCCTGGAGGACCAGTATTTTTCGACTGGGGGCGGCTTCGTTTACTCGCGAGAGGAATTTGATCGCAACTTCGCTAAATCGTCGTCGGACCTCGTGGTTGGTGATTCGGTTCCCTATCCATTTCGCAATGCGAAAGAGCTTTTGCAAATGTGTCGAGGTGCAAGTGCCTCGATAGAATCATTGATCCAAGCAAATGAATTGACTCGTCGCAGCGAGTTGGAAATTGATTCGCAACTTGATTTGTTGTGGTCTGTGATGAGCAACTGTATCGATAGCGGTTGCATGTCGTCCGGAATCTTACCTGGTTCCTTAAAAGTTCCACGCCGGGCACCGGGTATTTTTGGCAAGCTGTCCCGACAAATAGATTCGTCTGAATTGATCGTGTCCAAAGATATGCTTCCCAGTAAATTCTTAGGCGAGTCGAAGCCAGGCACGCTGACACAGAGCGACCCACTTGCTCAACTGGATTGGGTGAGCTTGTTCGCACTAGCCGTCAACGAAGAAAACGCAGCGGGAGGACGAGTGGTTACCGCTCCTACTAATGGTGCGGCAGGAATCATTCCCGCCGTGTTGGCGTATTATGTTTATTTTTATCCAGGTGCAAATCGCCAAGGCATCCATCGATTCCTCAAGACGGCTGGCGCTATCGGATTGCTTTACAAGAGAAACGCTTCGTTGTCGGCTGCCGAAATGGGTTGCCAGGGAGAAGTAGGAGTTGCTTGTAGCATGGCTGCCGGTGGGCTTGCTGCATGCATGGGAGGATCGAACGAACAGATTGAAAATGCAGCAGAGATAGGGATGGAGCATAACTTAGGATTGACATGCGATCCGATCGCGGGGCTTGTCCAAGTTCCCTGCATTGAACGCAACACGATGGGAGCAGCTAAAGCAATCAATGCCGCTCGGCTGGCTGTTCTTTACGGCGACGGCCATCACTTTGTATCGCTGGATCGAGTCATCGAAACCATGAGACAAACCGGCGTCGATATGCAACTGAAATACAAAGAAACTTCGCTAGGCGGCTTGGCGGTGAATTTTGTCGACTGCTGAGTCGCGAACGTTTGGCGAAATCACAGGTTTTCGAAATCTCCTTATTTTTCGATAATTTGAAAAGAGGTTGTTGCCGTACTCGATTGTGAATCGCTTGATTAACGAGCTTGTTTTCTAGCTGATTCATCAAGCCCCGCTTGCTTTACCTTCACCCCGGCTGCGAATGCGAGATCGAAGCGGAACCGCAGCAACTCTTTTCAACCTTCGGAGAATCGCAGTTGCAGCTACCTCGTGGCGTCCACGACGGTGGCACCGCCGGTGCGAAGCAAAGAATGCCAGTGATTGCGATGTTGAATTGCGGTACCATGATTGCAGTACTCGCCTTTTGCCAACGAAAGTCAATCCCGACTTCAGGATGCGCGTCGCTTAACGCAGATCTTCTTTTCTACTTCCGAGGAATGTTACCTTTGCAGTCCCATCAACTCTGCCTGAGTTCCCCTCCTCTCATTCATTGAAAATAATTGAATCTAAACACAATGAATGCGAAGTTGATAGTCGTTTCGAAACGGGTAACTTGGGAACGGACGACGAGCAGGATAATTGCTGCGATGACTTTGTTACTTCTCGCGCTGATGCTCGCTTTTGGGGATGGCGATAAGGCGACTCGTTATACGGTACGATTGGC
Source organism: Pirellulaceae bacterium (assembly GCA_031412775.1). Classification (GTDB taxonomy): domain Bacteria; phylum Planctomycetota; class Planctomycetia; order Pirellulales; family Pirellulaceae; genus JAIYDQ01. Next base: position 4,092 of record JANODQ010000018.1, read on the forward strand.
ATTGTTTTGGTATGCGGCAGCTTACGTCGCTTTGCTGGCAAGAAGCAATTATCGTTTGCAGCGAATTCCCGTTGACGCTACCTCTAAATCTTCTGACTCGTCGGTTATAAGTTGTCGATTACTAATTGCTTCTTGGTGCCGTGAGTTTCGAAATCTTCGCATGATTCGGTGTTGCTGGACGCTGGGATTGATTTGCTACTTAGTTCACGTCGCGGTGGCCTTTCATTACTTTCATCAGTGGTCCCATCGAGTAGCGGTGGAATTTACGCAGCGAACCAGTGGTTTTGGAGGCGGCATCTACGCTTCGTATTTGTTTTCGCTGGTCTGGTTGGCGGACGTCTTGATGGCGTGGATGAGTCCCCAGAAGTATGCAATTCGAAATCGATTTCAAACCTATGCGGTTCATCTGTTTTTGCTTTTTATGGTTTTTAACGGTGCAATAGTATTTGCTAGCGGTCCGACACGTTGGATTAGCGTGGCCATTTTCTGTGCAATTCTTGCCTTTTCGTGGTTCGAAAGCCAGCAACTTCGATTTGCAAAAGGTGGCCAATAGCGGGACGTGAGTAGCATATTGAACGTGCTCGGTTTAGAATCGCACAGATGTTGTGATTGCCCGCCTGTGGCATTGGTATGTCCTTTCCAAGGCGTCACAGCGACCACACCCGCCCTTCCCTGCAACTTCATCTTTGGAGCATTACTCGCAATGAGTCCTTCTAACGAATCGCAATTTCAGTCCGCCGCAAATCCAGTTTGCGAGTCAATCGCAAGCCTTTCCAACTTTGCTTCTTCTGTATCTGCATCTTCTGTATCGTCCACTTCTGGGTCGCGACGTAACTTCCTAAAAACCTCCTCCACCGTTGCTGCGGCAGCGACGCTGGTAAGTCCGATCGTTAGCCCTTCGGTTCCACGCGTTTATGCTGGAGCTAATGACGAGATTCGAGTCGCTCTGGTTGGTGTTGGTGGACGCGGCCGAGGAGCAACGGATAACGCTCTTTCAGTTGAGAATGAATCGCTGAAGCTTTGGGCCATGGCGGACGTCTTCGAAAGCAACCTCAAGTCAGGGCACGCTAGTTTGAAAAACAAGCATGGCGATAAAGTCGACGTCTCCGAGGATCGAATGTTCTATGACTTCGATGGCTACAAGCAAGCCATGGATACGCTTCGCCCAGGCGACATCGTGATTCTTGCAACGCCACCTGCATTTCGATGGGTGATGTTCACCTACGCTATCGAAAAAGGATTGAACGTCTTTATGGAAAAGCCAGTCACGGTAGACGGGCCAACCAGCAAAAGAATGTTTGCTCTGGGCGAACAGGCTGCAGCGAAAAACCTCAAGGTCGGTGTTGGACTCATGTGTCGGCACTGCGAATCGCGAGGCGAGTTGTTCCAACGAATCAAAGCGGGCGAGATCGGCGACATCACTATGTTGCGAGCTTATCGCATGGCTGGGCCGACGGGTTCAGCAGCGTCACTTCCGCGACCCGCTGATTTTCCTGCCAACGAATTGATGTATCAAATTTCTCGCTTTCACGCATTCTTGTGGTTGTCTGGTGGAGCGTTTAGCGACTTTCTGATTCACAACATTGACGAATGCTGTTGGATGAAAGACGCTTGGCCTGTCGAAGCGAAAGGTTCAGGCGGTCGTCACTATCGTAATGACTACATCGATCAAAACTTCGATACCTACGAAGTCGAGTACACCTTTGATGATGGCACGAAACTTCTCTTAAATGGCCGCACGATTCCTGGTTGCCACCAAGAGTTTGCTTCGTATGCTCATGGGACCAAGGGTTGCGCGGTGATATCGCAGTCGGGTCACGCTCCTTCGAAGGCGCGAATCTACAGCGGCCAAAAGATGACCAAGGAAAATCTCCTTTGGAAGTGCCCAACTAGCGAGCCAAACCCATACCAATTGGAATGGAACGACCTAGTCAAGGCGATTCGCCAGGACTTGCCGTACAACGAAGTTGAACGCGGTGTGAAGGCGAGTCTCGTCACCAGTATGGGACGTATGGCGGCTCATACCGGTCAAGTTGTTACGTACGAAGACATGCTCAATTGCGAGCATGAATTCGCTCCGGAGATCGAACTTCTTACGAAAGAAAGCACGCCTCCCCTTGTCGCTGATGAGAATGGAAAATACTCAGTTCCGCAGCCAGGAATTCTGGTAGACCGCGAATTCTAAAGGTTTTGAAGCCCATTTTCGCGGTTTGGTCTTCTTTATGCTGCTTTTCAGGTTACTATCCGGGGTCCGAGATTCTCTCGTGTCCTGAATGTGTAACCTGAACTTTTCGTAGCTTGAAACAGTCGTAGCCTGAATTATCGATGACAGAAATACCGCAAAACGTAACCGAACTACCTTCTACAGCACTGGCTGCCACAGCGTCGAATGCTGACCTAGTGAACACTGAGCCGTCGGCGCTAGCCGCGGGTATAGATTTTCCTAGCGTCCAGATAGTTGCGTCGGAAACGGCTGCTTCCGATAGTGTTCATATCAAAATAATCGAAGTGGATGAGACGAAACCCGGAGCTAGCGCCCACGGCTCAGGAAAAAGCCCAGAGACACAGTCGTTAGGGAGCACTTCCGGCGAGATTGGCTTTCGCGATCTTCAATTGATCGCCCCGATTCACGAAGCGTTGGAACAAGCAGGATACGAGGTCCCAACGCCGATTCAGGCTGCGACGATTCCGCCTTTGTTGGCTGGTCGTGATGTGCTTGGGCAAGCTCAAACAGGAACCGGCAAGACTGCCGCATTCGCGCTCCCTCTTCTTTCGCGAATCAATCTTCAAAGCTCGCAAACGCAAGTTCTTGTTCTCACGCCGACGCGAGAACTGGCGATTCAAGTTGCCGATTCATTCAAGCGTTATGCTAAGTGCATGAAGGGGCTTCGCGTTGCACCCATCTACGGTGGTCAGGCTTACTCAACGCAAATCAATCAGTTGGAACGTGGCCTCCATGTAGTAGTCGGAACGCCTGGTCGAGTCATGGACCACATGCGGCAGCAAAAGCTCAGGATTGATGAATTGAAGTGCTTGGTGTTGGACGAAGCGGATGAAATGTTGCGAATGGGCTTCGTGGATGATGTCCAGTGGATCTTGTCACACACACCTGCACAACGACAAATCGCTTTGTTCTCCGCGACGATGCCCAATGCGATTCGCAAAATTGCAGATGAACATCTCAAGAACCCCGAGATCGTAACAATCGACGCGCAGCAACGAACCGCGGAGACGATCCGCCAACGTTACATCATGATGCCGCATCGATCCAAATATGACGCGTTGATTCGAGTTTTGGAATGTGAAGAAACCGATGGCGTGATCATCTTCATCAAAACCAAAGCGGGCACAGTCGAATTATCGGAAAACCTGCAAGCTGCGGGTTACTTGTCGGCAGCTCTCAATGGTGATGTAGCTCAATCGCAGCGAGAGCGAACTGTTGATCAGCTCAAATCGGGCGTGATCAACATTATCGCAGCGACCGATGTTGCCGCTCGAGGACTTGATGTGCCGCGAATCAGTCACGTCATCAACTATGATCTTCCCTTTGATACGGAAGCGTACGTTCACCGCATTGGTCGGACGGGTCGTGCAGGGCGAAGCGGGGAAGCGATTCTGTTTGTTGCACCCAGCGAGCGAGGCTTTCTCCGAGTCATCGAACGCGGCACAAGTCAAACGATTGAACCGATGCCGATTCCAACTGCGAAGACGATTAACGAGCTTCGTCAGCGTCGATTCAAAGAAAAAATTTCGGCTGGCATGAAACATCCACAGTTCAAGCTGTTTGAATCGTTGATCACTGAGTACCAGAACGAAACACAAGCCGAACCGAGTCAGATAGCAGCCGCGATCGCTGCGATGACTCAAGGCAGCACATCGATGTTCGTTGTCGACCGAGAGCCCAATGTTCGCGATTCGTACGCGTCTGATCGTCATTCCTCGGACCGAAGAGGACAACGTCCTGATCGAGGCAGCAGTCGTGATGTTGATCGTCGCGATAGTGACCGACGCGATAACGATCGAGCTCCTCGGCAATCCGACTTCCGAGATCGTCGAAGCGAGAGTTCGAGCGATAGGCCAGTCGATGCTCGTCCCGCACGCAGCAGCCGTCCCTTCGAAGGAGATCGCCAATCCGATAGCCCGCGCGTAGAAAGTGCACGACCTGATAGCCCGCGATCTGATGGCGGTCGTGAATCGTTTCGCATCGAAGTTGGACTGACGCACGGAGTGAAGCCTGCCAATATTGTCGGTGCGATCGTCAACGAAGCAGGAATAGACAGTGCTTTGATCGGCGATATCAAGATCTTGGATGATCACAGTATCGTTGATCTACCGAGCGGCATGCCTCGCGATATCTTTCGAGTCCTTGGTCGAGCGTGGGTGATGGGTAAGCAGCTTCGCATTTCGAAGTTGGCCGACTTCTACAAGAACGGTCCGGAGAAGCCGAAGTACAAAACAAAAGAAAAGACAAAGGACAAAGACGGCGACAAGGAAAAAATAAAAGACCCAGACAAAGCCAAAGACCCAGACAAGGTCAAGCACAAAGAGAAAGCCAAGGACAAAGATAAAGAAAAGGTGAAGGCTAAATTAGAAGTGCCGGAGGATGAACCCAAGCCAGTGCGAAAGAAGCTCA
>JANODQ010000019.1:0-7079 GCA_031412775.1 Pirellulaceae bacterium
ACAGGTAGCAGGCATGTATCCACTGCCACAAGCCCAACCACCGGCTGCAGCCCTAGCCAAGGCTAGGAACGATGCAGCCGCTGCTGATGCAGCAGGAAAGATGGTCTCCACACGTATGGAAACCTTTGATCCAAGCAAGACGAGTTTTGCACCCGCCGGTAGCTATCCGACAGTAGCGAACCCGAATCCAGTTCCCCTGGAAGCAAAAGCGGACAACTCGATTCCAATCATAAGTCCGCTTGTCAATCCAGTTCGCTAATAGGACTCGCTACCAAGACGTCGTTCAACACGAATTAATAGTAGCCAACAAAAAATTCACCGCGGCAATCGATTCATATCGGATTATCGCAAACATTAATTTCACGCATTCGTGCAAACAGCCGCAGGAACCCCACTCGGGAGCGAGGGAGTTTTATGAAACGCCAAGGATGGTTTACAAAGTTCGCAGTTCGATGGAGCCAGGTCAACTGGTTGGTCGATTGCTTGTCGGCAAACAATTGCCGGTCGATGAGTGCGGCAGCATTAATTGGTTTCGCATCGCTGGCGACCGGTTGCTCGGCCTTGACCCAACCGATCAGCGGGATACCCGCCCGGCGATTGCCTCCGCAGTTCTTATCCACACCGAGGTCGACGCTCGTGCCGATCGACATCTCGCGGCTGGGTCAGGAACCACCTAGGCAGTATTTGCTCGACGGTGGGGACATTCTAGGCGTATATATCGAAGGCATTTTGCCCTTTACTCCGCCTGATGAGCCACCGGTTCCACCGCCTGTCAACTTCCCAGAGCGTGATAGCCTTCTTCCACCATCGCTTGGTTTTCCAATCGCGGTTCAAGAAGACGGAACCATCGCCTTGCCGTTGATCAAGCCTTTGAACGTGAAGGGGATGAGTGTCGAACAAGTACGCGAAGTCATCCGCAAGGCTTACCTAGATGCACGCATCTTGAAAGAAGACGGAGCTCGAGTTCTCACGCCAATCGTAACGATGATCCAAGAACGAACGGTCAATATTGTTGTGGTTCGCCAAGATTTAGGCGGTCTAGGTTCGGTAGGCGGCGGCAATCAATTCAACCGTGGTGGCTTTAATCGCGCGGGTGATGAAAGTGCGTCGGGAAATCTGATTAAGCTTCGAGCTTATCAGAACGACGTACTTCATGCTCTCATGGCCACAGGCGGACTTCCTGGATTGAACGCACAGAACGAAGTGCGGATCTTGCGAGCCAGCAATAAGAACTCAAAGCTCCGCGACGAATTCATCCAGAACTTCTATGCCCAGTATTACAACAACCCAAATCCTTGCGGATGTCCTCCACCACTACCGGATGATCCATCAATTCTCAAGATTCCGCTAAGACTTCAGCCTGGTGTATTACCGAACTTCCGACCAGAAGACATGATCCTTCAAGAAGGCGATATCGTCTCTATCTCGTCACGAGAAGCAGAAGTCTTCTACACCGGTGGATTGTTGCCTGGCGGAGAATTCCCAGTTCCTCGCGACTATGACTTGGACGTCCTGGGAGCCATGGCGATCGCAGGTGCTGGGATCGGTTCGAATGCGAACGGTGGAGGCAATATTATCGGTGGGTTCCGAGGCGTGCCGCCTGGTCGACTCTTCATCATCAGACCACTTCCTTGTAACGGTCAGGTAACTATTGAAGTCGATATAACCCGAGCTATCGCCGATCCACGTGAACGACCGCTTGTCCAAGCTGGTGATACGATCCTGCTCCAATTCAAGCCCGAAGAAGAATTACTCAACTTCAGTGTTGCAACGTTCTTCACCTTCGGCGTTCAGTTGATCTTGCAGGGTATCCAACAAAGATAATTGAACTGGAACAACAAATGGAAAAGGCCCGCTTCTTCGAAGTGGGCTTTTTTCGTTTTGTGACCGCTAAAAAAGCGATAGCCTTTCAAAAAGCTATGGGAATCGGGCAACTTTAAATTGCGAGAAGTTGCTATGAACGATACTTCACGGCAATCCCCAAGCCATCTCCGACGAAGGTTTGCGAAAGTAATTCGCCGAAGACAAAGATCCAGCGCGTTAGAGTCGGTTCGGTCTCGAAGCAATAATCCAACTGCTGGCGTATCGTAATCAGATCACAAGAGTCACGGCGGAGTCGCTTTCGACGGCTATACAGAACCGGCCAAACAGACGACCAAACAAATTGAAATCGCGGCGTAAACTTTGTGTCTTGCGAGGCAATCACCTCTTGGTGAATAGGCTTAAACGCCGGAACAGAATCACACCAAGTGGGAAGCGATCCAGTGCCGGAAACCAAGAGCGCAGGGAGTCCCGCTCCACTTCTGGTTACACCTCTTGGTTCTCGTACGTCCGAGTCAGCATGGGAGATCGCAAACATGATCGACTCCATCAGCGAATCCAACGTCGGTCGATCAGTCATCACCGGTTCATCCAACTCAGTCGACATCATGGGTTGACCATCGATTTGAAAATTCCATTTTCCGTCAGCCCACTCGTTGGCTGTCCATGAAGCGGTTGTTGCCAAGTCCAGCGTGCTGTTGCCTGTGACTTCGTAGGTAAATCCATGCGACTGTCCAGAATTCCCCTGACGTGACACGCGACGCTGCCAAGTAACAAAATCTCCCTTGAGAATTTTGGTCGTTACTTGAGTGCTCCAGTTGCGAATACCCATTGCTGCAGCCCACTCCTCAGCTGTCTTGAAATTCAGCGGCGTATTCATGCTGACCGAGAACTCATCACATCCTTCGATGTGCCAATCATTCGACATGGCTGGTATGGTTCGAACGAGCCAGCTCATCTGAGAGTTATTTGTATACTTCCATATCTCCGAGATGGACTCGTCAAGCAGGTCCGATTTCTCGCGAATGGTTGTCAAACTACTGAGTGATTCGATCGCATCGAGAACCTTTTTGATCTCTAAACGCGTTTTCTGGATCGTTGGACTAGGAGATCCGATGAAGGCCTGTAGCCAGCCGGTACTCGCGAAATCTTGCCTCGATAAACTGGAAGATTTGCTCGATACAGTCGACGGAGCAGCCACGGGCAGCCAAGCTTTCTTTTAATGGTTTTCTAAGTGTGTCAACGGTCTCTCTACCTGTTTGTAGCTCAGTGTCGTGCTTTGGGATAGCCTTCTTCGAATCTTCTTCTGGCTGCTTCCGCCTTCGATTTACTAGTGGTTCTCTCTCGCACATCATGCCCCGAGAAAAGAATGAAGTAGCTTAGTTGTATCACTTTGAGCGAGAAGGCTGCTTACGGTTGTTAACGCTCCTTTACGCAATTGGCAGTGAAATTGCGTTTGATTTCTCGATCGTAATGAGGATGCATTTGAAAGCGGGGGTCCGTGATTGAGGATCAATTGTACGAGAGACTAGGACGTTCGCTTCGGGATAATACATCATCGCGTTTCCGGCTCGAATGTCGTCATAGGACCTTGCATGAAGATTATGCATGACTCCAGTGTCACTGCGAACAGAAACATGGTCGTCGTCTTGAAGCCCAAGCCGAATCATATCACTTGAATGCAACAAAACAACATCGCGGCGATCTTGATTCCGATAAAGGTCATAGTCTTCGTAAACAACAGTATTGAATTGACCTTCGCTACGCACAGTCATCATGCGAAGCTGATTCCCCGAGCCTGCTAGCGGAGGAATCTCATGAGAGAATAGATTCGCTTTTCCGGAAGATGTTTTAAAGTTTGCAGTATGGAACGTTCGGCCTTCGATCTGAAACTCTTTCTTTGACTTATCAACACCATCGACTTGATTATATCCTGGAACAACCTTCGAAATCCAATGACGAATGGTGTTCGTTTTTTCCATCTCTTTCCAATTGATTGGGCTTTGTACATCACCGAATATCCGACGCCCCAGCTCGGCGATCACTTGTACCTCGCTTCGTGGGCCGGGAAGCCTCCGTGGGCCGCCATCGCTAACGCGTACATAATTGAACATTGATTCCTGAGTCGTCGGCTCGGGTTCTTCATCTCGAGCGAGTACTGGCAGAACAATGGTCTCCTTAGCAAGTCCGTTCGCATGTCCTGTGTTCAACGTCGTGTTCATCATGACCATCATGTCAAGATTCTCAAGAGCTTGATTCGCATAGGTTGCATCAGGAGCCGAACCAAAAAGATTTCCACCTAAGCAAAATCCAAACCTGATCTCCCCCGAACCTGCTCGATCAATACAAGCAAGCGTGTCGAGTCCGGGCGTCGTCGGAAGCTTCACACCAAACTTCTCAGTCAAGTTCTGAAACAGCTCGTCCTTCAATTTGGGAGTTACACCCACGCTTCCAATCCCCTGAACATTCGAATGCCCTCGAATCGGCATAACTCCAGCACCGGGCTTGCCAACCATCCCTCTTAAAAGCGCGAGGTTAACAATGGATTGAACATTCTCCACTCCGTGAGCATGATGAGTAATGCCCATCGTCCAAGAAAAAACGGAAGCTTTGCTTTGTGAGTACACCTTGGCCAGATCACGGATCACATCTTCATCTACCCCACTCTTTTCAGTGATCTCATTCCAAGTCGTCGTCGATAACCATGATAGGTAGCTGTCGACATCATTGCAGTGATCTTTCATAAAGCGAAGATCATGCGAACCCAGTTCTACAACAGCCTTGGCGATGCCAGTCAGTAGAGCTAGATCGCCTCCAATATGTGGTTGAACATAGTGAGTCGCTATATCAGTTCCAAATAGCATGCTCCAGGGATCGCTAGGTATTTTAAATCGTACCAATCCAAGCTCGCGAATCGGGTTGATCACAATGACCTTTCCTTTGCGACGACGCAAATGCATCAATGTTGTCATCAGTCGCGGGTGATTGCTTGGCGGATTACCACCGATAATCCAAATCGTATCGGCTTCTTCCAAGTCATCTAAGACAACAGTGGCAGTGCTGGTTCCGAGCGTGCTCGTCAGTCCCACACCACTCGCTTGGTGGCAAAAGAAACTACAGTTGTTGACGTTGTTGGTGCCGTAGACTCGGGCTAACAATTGCAGCAGAAAACCTGCTTCGTTGCTGCTTCGACCGCTGAAGTACCAAAAAGTTTCGTCTGGTATCAATGATTTTAACTTGTTGGCGATTCGATCAAACGCTTCATTCCAGGTGATCGTTCGGTAGTGGGTACTACCTTTTTCATAGAGTATCGGTTGAATCAATCGCCCGCTTGTTTCGAGCTGACGCGGTGTCCATCGACTCATCTGATCGATGGAAAATCGCGACCAAAAATCGGCCGTGATGGCGGGTTGCATATCGGCAGCCATCGCTTGGATCGATTTCTTGCAAACTTCTGGAAAATTCCCGCGTTCATTGACCATGCCACCATGCTGGCCACCCATGCCGAGTGCACAAGTCTTGCATGCATTCTTGCTGCGGAGCGCCCGATAGAACTTGAAAAAGCCACCGGCTTCCCAAGCCTTTCGAAACGTATAGCGAACAGCTTGCCATCCGCCTCCCGCATTCAACTTACGCATCGAAATCACCTTCAAACTTACGTGGACAACTGTTTAAAATACTAAGCGGTAAGAGGCAGCGGGCTTTCAACCAACTGCTGATATTGATCCGCAATAAAGTCAGAGCAAACCGGCATACGAGTTACCAAGCATCTTAGTCTTGCACGTCGAATGACACCCTTTTCCATGAAATGTCCAAAAAATGTCGCTCGATGATGAACGTCATGGTGTCGCCACTTTGTATCACGTTGATCGTGAGGATCGACAAAATAAGTTACGTGAAGTCCCGATGGCGGACATGTTCCCGAAAGGATGGCAATCGGGTGTGTTGAAGGAGGAGCCGACGTTCGATTCAAATGCAGATCCATTTCGATCGTTGGATGCGTGTCCAAGAGATAGGTCTGTAGGCTAATCCATAATTCTACAAGCAGCCCTTTTTCTAACGGGTTTGCTGCCGTCGTTATCGTAGACTTGATATGAGATTCGATTGGAAGAATTCGATAGTCAAGCTGTAGCGAAAAAGGCCGGCCCTCACGCTGAGGATAAACGACTATTAAATCCCCCTGCCGCACAAAGCATTCGCTCAGCAAAGGTATAGCGTTCGGTGATGAAACGGGTATTCGTTCTGAGGCGTTAGCCTCGAGTGCCGCCTGGTAAGTTGTAGCTAAACCGAAACCCGTGGCTAGCGCCATCGGCTCAGATTTCATCAGGCCAGGTGTAGCGGGTACTTGCATGAGTGAAATTGGAAACAGATTCGATTTTAAACCGTTATCGGACTCGAGCGAGAATCCGTTTTGAGGATTTTCAAGATCTAAAACCCCACTCCAGAAGTTTGTCGATAGTGTCGCAGTCGCCGAAGACAATTGCCAAGACATAATATTGGGGTGCTCGCATGGGGAGAGGATCGAACCGACGCTATCTTGCCGCAGTTATCGAACTACTGATCAAATCTTAATCGATTTTGACTTGTCTCGCAGCGGCGTCGTCCTCATTTCAAACTTTTCCAGCGACTACCCATTCAAAACAATGGAGTGCCACAATAAAAATATCGCAAGCAAATCCCCATGAGCCTGAGGCGTTAGCCGATTTCTATCATGCTCGGTTAAGGGCTCATTCTCATTACTGTAAGAATAGCGGCTTGAGGTGCCTGTAGTAGATATTGTCGGTCACCTCTTTCCCAACGCGATCTGAATGTTGCGTCAGGAGATCGAGATAGCGTGTTCCCTTTTTCGCGGCGAGCTTGAACGAGACGTGCATAAGCTGCCGAACGTTTGTATTGAAACTCGGTGAAGCAGGATCGTGCTGCATCATGGAAGCAAAATCAGAACCAGAAATTTTGTTGATTGTATCTGGTGATGGCAGTTTCGAAGGATCGATGTCGATGACGTCTGCGTAAGGAAGGCACAATGCCTCCCAATCTTGGAACGCGAACGCATACATCTCTTGCACGATCGTCAGTCCATCCCCGCCCGCCTCGCACAAACCAATGATCTCGGCGAGCCAAGAAGTACCTGCTGTTTTTACGTGTAACCCTGAATCCGTCTTTCTTAGAAGCCGAGCGATAATCGGATAGATGCTGAACTTGTCACTCCCGCTGTGCACGCTCAGTTTTAAGCTCGCAGGAAAAGCATACTTGTCGAC
>JANODQ010000020.1:0-3583 GCA_031412775.1 Pirellulaceae bacterium
CAGCTAATGCTGAAGTAACATGAGAAGCCATCGAAGAAAAGGCTAACCATCCGAAACCGCACGAAGATGCTTGAAGAATCGATCGACGACTATGCAGTAGCTGCCGATCATTGCAGAGCGAACTTTTCGTAGACATAGCAAATGCACCTGAATAAACGGAGACGAAACGGTACGGTAACAAATAAAAATTGAATCTAGTCAATCGAACGATATTCACCCGAAGCGATTAAACCTCGAGCAAACGAACTCAGAATCACATCCGGATTTGAACCAAGACTGCTAAAAAGTTTCATGGCAATCTCGCGCTCTTGCGAACTGGGAGTTCTTGCTAAAATAAGTCGATACGCATAATCGATTCGAGCTTCAGCTGACTCTTTGATCGGCCCTGGGACGGCCTCCTCGATGCGACCCGCAATCAACCGTGATTGCGATGCGACCCAAGGACTGTTAAGCATATAAAGCGACTGCGCGGGCACGTTAGTGGAGTCGCGTCGTCCCTGTACAGCATTTGCATCGGGTGCATCGAACAACTCCAGCAGCTCGGGTAACGCACTACGAGCGAGCGACAAATAAATAGATCGCGAGTTAGGTTCGACAGGCTGCGTACTGCGAAAACTGCGCCCAGCCATTTGTATCGCCCGCTCCACACGACCGGCACCCATCGCTGCCATCGGGCTTCCAATAACAGGTGCTACATCCATTGCACCACTAGCGACGAGGATTCCATCACGGATGGATTCTCCTGTGAGCCGCTTGGCATTCATCCGCCACAGAAACGCATTTTCAGGGTCGATTGTGAAACTGCTTTCATCAAAATTCGATCCCATTCGATAGGTACGGCTGAGCACAATTTGCCGAATCAATTTCTTGTTGCTCCAACCCTCTACGACAAACTGCAAAGCAAGATAATCTAGCAGCTCCGGATGCGTCGGAATTGCTCCAGTAGTTCCAAAGTTATCGAGCGATGTTACGATGCCTTGGCCTATCAAATGCGACCATATTCGATTCGCGGCAACCCTTGCAGTAAACGTATTGTTATCGCGAGTAATCCAACGAGCGAGCTCCAGACGTCCACTTACATCCTCCGGTACATCGTATTTGTTGGAGTGACCAAGCGAAGGCGGAATTCCTCGTGGAACACGTTCACCGGGAAGCTCAATGTCTCCGCGAGCGAAAACTGGACTGTCCGAAATGGAAAGGAAACTCGACCGATTTCTGGAGCCATTTTTGGAGACCATTTTGCGAATGTTTTTTGCGGCTTTCGTCTCGGGCTGCTTCTCACTAACGCCCATTGCCAAGGCAACCGGTTCACCTTTATCTGTGTATTGCTCAAGTGTTGTCGCTAGTTCGCTTTTTCGCTGCTCCAATTGGTTTCGCTGACGAATGTAGTTTCGATCAATGTTCGGAGTTGCACCTGCACCCGATTTCGCTGTGGCCATGTTCTGCATAACCGACCGACGAAGGCCCTCAAACTCTGCGTTCACGTCATTCAATTCACTTTGAAGCTTGGCAATGTCGGCAGCGGTTTTCGATTTGATCAATACTTTTTGACCGCTTTCACTTGGTAGTGCAATGTGCTTAGTTGTATGCCGATCTTGACGACCAGACGAGCCACCAAAATGAGTGCTTGTCGACAAGAATATTCCTGCAACAGCCGTATAATCGGCTTGAGGAATCGGGTCAAACTTATGATCGTGACAACGCGCACAACCAACCGTTAAACCCATAGATGCTTGAAAGACCGCGTCGATTTGTTCGTCAGCTTGATCGACTGCAAATTGCTTTGGATTGTTTTCGTTAAGTGCTCGAGATCCGACGGCCAAGAAACCAGTCGCAATCAAATTATCTGCCTTCTTTGCCGGCGAGTTGCTCGGAAGAAGGTCGCCAGCGATTTGCTCGCGAAGAAACTGGTCATATGGCTTATCTTCGTTGATCGCATCAATCACCCAGTCGCGATACCGCCACGCGTGTGGGTAGGTGACGTTGACTTCACGACCCGAGGATTCCGCATACCTCGCAACGTCCAACCAGTGACGTCCCCATTGAACACCAAACTGAGGCGAATCTAAAAGTCGATCTACACACGCTTCAAAAGCTTTATCGAGTCCACGATCCGTAACGTCCTTTTCAAATCGAGTCAGCTCGTCGATCGTCGGTGGCAATCCAGTGAGATCGAAGTAGACGCGACGAACCAGCACCTCCCAAGACGCATCCGGGCCTGGCTTGAGTCCTTTTGCAGTCCGAGTTTGCTCGACAAAGCGATCGATGTTATTCGATGCCCAAGAGCTTGAGTTACTCGGTACAACAGGTTGCTTCATCGGCTGGAAAGACCACCATTTTTTTGCTTCCTTATAATCTTGGTCTTGATGAGCATTCGTCGTGCGCTTTCTCGGATCAGGAAGACCCATTTGAATCCACTTGGCGATGATCTCGATTTCGGCAGCAGTCATTTTCCCACCGGCATCTAGCGGCGGCATCGCAAAATCAGGCGAGTCGTACTGGATGGCTTTCATTATCAAGCTCACCCTTACGTTTCCTGCGACAACTGCCGGACCACTTTCGCCTCCTTGAAGCAACGCCTCACGCGAGTCGACTAACAAGCCACCTTCTGCCAAGTTTTCCTTAGACGAATGGCACTGGTAACATTTCGTAACCAAAAGTGGCCGGACCTTGGATTCGAAGAAAGCAAGGTCCTTTTGCGAGAAATTGGGTGAAGCCACCTGAGCGAAGGAACGCTCGGATACGACCAAACAACACGTCACGAATATCAATACATTCAGCGTTTTCACGATTGTTTCCCGTTCGAGAGTAAAACTATAGGCAATGTAACCCGGCAGAGAGGTAGCGGTTTCGCGTTCAACCAGGACTTTACAACATTTTTGAATGCTTTTGGTCGTTTGATTTCAGGTACTTCGGGAAATCAAGGATTTCCCGCGACGCGTCGATTGGAATGCGAAAAAAACACCCACTGCAAAAAAGATGTAAAGGACAGGCATCAACGGAGCTCGCATCCGCATGTTGCTCCAATAAATAAGGTGAACTAATTGCAAACTGACAACGAGCGAAAACGCCGGTATCCACAAACCCAGAGAAGTAAGATCGTTGAGCAGTATATCACCATTCTTAAACGAGGATGATGCAGATCTTTCTTGCCCTGAGCCGTAGGCGCTAGCCTCGGGTGCCACCTGACCATCGGTAGCAATGTCGACACCCGTGGCTAGCGCCATCGGCTCAATGTCCTTCAGGCAAGCCTTGTCCCGTCTTCTTTTGCCCCATCTTTGACTTACCAGCACACCACTCGTAATGACAATCCCCGCAAACAAAACGCTGTACCACAGCCCGATTGCCAAGGTCATCATCGACGCCGCCCCCGAACGATACGGAGCTATGGCCCAGAACCAACTCATTCGAACCAAACAACTTTTGACGAAGGTGCGTGGATCTCCTCGGATCGTCTTCCAAGCGACCTCGGAGGCGAGGCGATCATCAGCGACTTCACGATGCTCGTCAGGACGCCCAAATTGAAAATCCACCATCGATTTAGGCTCACGTTTGACTTCGCCCGCCCAGAACTCAGGCATCC
>JANODQ010000021.1:0-1777 GCA_031412775.1 Pirellulaceae bacterium
CATTGATTCCCCTGCCTGGGCAGTTTTTGTCGACGTCGACATTCGATTCCTTCGCTCCGAGTTACGCTTTCCAGATTTTTTCGATTGCTCCTGCCACCGATTTCGCGGCATGGATGCTTGCGTTCCGAGTATCAACCACAAGCTTGCTTTTGTCTAGGATCAATCGATAATCAAACGCTGTGTGATCGGTCGCAATGATCACACAATCTAATGATTCTAAATATTCCGCCGTCAGGGGTTCACTCGAGAGCTGACGGACTTGAAACGACCGCATTGATGGGATCTGGGGTATATGAGGATCTGAGTACGAAAGGATCGCACCTCGAGCTTCTAACAATTCCATTATCTTGAAGCTAGGACTCTCGCGAGGATCATCGATATCTTTCTTGTAAGCTATCCCAAGAATGCCAACCTTCGCTCCCCGTACAGACTTGCTCATAGAGTTGAGTGCGTCCGTGGTGCGATCGATGACAAACTGAGGCATTGAAGAATTGATCTCACCCGCGAGCTCAATAAAACGAGTCGGCATTTCATGGCATCGCGCTAACCACGTCAAATAAAACGGATCGATAGGAATGCAATGCCCACCGAGGCCCGGCCCAGGGTAAAACGCTTGAAACCCAAATGGCTTGGTCTTCGCAGCGTCGATCACTTCCCAGATATCAATCCCCAGCTTCATAAACAGCAGCTTCAATTCATTCACCATGGCGATGTTTACGCTACGGTAAGTGTTTTCAAGAATCTTAGCCGCCTCGGCAACCTCACAAGAAGCAACGGGGACGACCTTGTCGATCACCTGTTCGTACAAAGCAACTGCTCGGGCAAGACTAGATGAGTCCATACCACCAACCACTTTTGGGATCGAGTTGGTGATGAACTTTTGATTGCCAGGGTCTTCGCGTTCGGGACTAAACGCAAGAAAATAATCAGTCCCACAAACAAGCCCCGAACGATCCAAGATCGGCTTCATTACATCGCGTGTTGTTCCCGGGTAGGTCGTGCTCTCCAGCACAACTAACTGCCCGCTCCGAAGAGTCCTTGAAATCGTCTCCGCGGTCTTTTCGATATAGCTCAGATCCGGGTCGCGACTAGCGTTCAAAGGCGTTGGAACGCATATCACGATATTATCAACTTGGCCAAGCTGCTCCATATCATCGGTAGCCAAAAACTGTTTGGAAACAACCGAGGGTTTTAACCAGTCACTTTCCATATGCTGGATGTAACTCTGCCCAACCATGAGCTTGTCAATCTTTCGCCGATCTACGTCAAAGCCGATGACAGAACAGCCCGCCCTCACGAAAGCCCGGACTAGCGGCAAGCCAACATAACCGAGTCCAACGATACCAACTTTATTCAAATTCCACCTTCAAATCGTGTGTCTTGCCAATCATGAGCTCGAACTATTCTTCGTAGGCTCCCTCGATACTATCCTCTGGATTGTCAATCAATTCTTGAAGCCTCGCGGCTAACTCGGGCTGAAATCGCTGTGTCCAAGATTGATCAATCAGTTCTACATCAAGCATATCTCGAAGGTGCATTTTGTCCTTATCTCGGAAAACATTTAGCTTCATACGGATAAGAGCTTCCAAAGTCAGGACGATCTGTGTGTTAATTGGCTCTGATTCGAGAATCTCTGGTGCCGGAACGATGTCTGACTGGCGGACTTTTTCACCTGCAAACAAAACGTGAACTGCATCGCGAGCTTTAGAATCAGGTCCATCTAAAAACATGTGCAAACCCCTCACAATTCGGAAGGTGAATCCGGCTGCTTCCATAG
>JANODQ010000022.1:0-4744 GCA_031412775.1 Pirellulaceae bacterium
AGTTACCAAGATTCTTACGTCGATGATTGCAAGCTTGTGGCGGATTGGTACGCATGTAACGCAGACCAAATAGACGCGGAAAGATACCGATGGTTGCGATCAAGGCACTTTAGCGATTCGACGTTGTGCGTTGTGCGAAACCCCCTGGAGTCAGTAAAACTCGGAATGGATTGTCCGAGCCTCGAAAGGCTAGACGACATGATCGACAAGGCAATGGAAGAGCAAACAAAATCCACCTAACGCTTTGATTCAGGAAGCCGCAACCGCTACGGCTTCCACTGCGAATCAACCTGATAGCGGCTTTCCTGCAATCAATTGTTATCGAGCGTGAAATGAAAGACATTCCAACGATAGAGAAGAACCCAAGCGGTTTGCATCAAAGGTACACGGTCACGAAGAACAACGGCGAGCCGGTGGACTTCTTCGCGGTGTACTTCGTTTTGAGGCTCGACAGCGGCGGGCGTGATTGGGCACACATTGGAGCATGTAGGGCAGCGGCAAGAGCGTATGTGAATCAGATCCGCAAGGAAGAAGACGCGAGCCACATGCAGCAGACAGCGGACGAACTAGAGGCGTTACTTGATCGGCTTGAGCAAGAAACGTCTCGATAACGATTTAGTTCACCGGTATCGCGCTCAAGAACTTGATTTTGGAAGTGATTCTGACCGCGATGTCCGGTGCAACGTGTTGTTGAAGTGGCCGGTGGAGCGCCAATTCACGTTGCTTCAGCGTGAGTTTAGGATTTTACCATACTTTCGCTATGGTAAATGGAGCTCGGTACCGGTTCTAGATGGCTGCTTGGGTGCATGCCTGCCCACCTCGAAGTGCTCCTTCGGTACTCTGGGTGACATAAGTCTCCTAGGTGACGCTGGGTAGTTCCTTGTCGCCTACTGGGAAGCCGCATCATGCCGCCTCCGTTAATCTCAATTGAGAATTCAACTGGAGAGGTCCATTCAATAACGCCCTGGGGGGATCGTGACCTGCTTTGAATTCACTATGCGTGATAAGCTTGGCTCCACATTGAGGACATCGACAGGACTTGCCAAAGCCCGATTCTTCGAGGAACTCTTGCCAAGGCTTCGCTTCAGCTTCATTGTCAAGCTTTGCCTCGGCCATCCCTAATGCTTCTCTAGCCTCATCCAGTCGCGAATGCTGGTTGCCGCTATAGAGACCATAGCCTCGAACCGTTTGCAGACGACGCGGAGGAATGTGTTCCAAATGGCGTTTGATGAATTGGGCGGCTTCCAAACTTGTTTCTCCTTGGATCGTTCCATCCCCTCCCTCGTGACTTCCCAGTCGATAACGAAACGTCACCAAGCCATTGTCGATTCCTAAGAGTCGCGAGTTGCCGATCGGGCCACCCTTTAGGTATCGAGCCAAATACGTTGCCACTCCGATGCCGCTCTTGTATCGCGCAAGAATCTTGACGTTCCAGTCGAGCGTGGAGACGCTTCTCAAGGTGGATGCCCATTCTTCTTGGCTCATCCTGGGAGGAAGCTGCATCTTGGATGGGGTGTTCTTGGTTGCGGTGATCTTGGCTTGAAGTAACGCTTTGAACTTGCCACGAAACTTTTTCATCAGCACCTTGCGTGGCAACAAGCACGACTTCTTCAACTCCAACCATCGGCCATCGCCGCTCAAGCCTCCTGCGGTGACAAGCACGTGCAGGTGGAGATGTTCTTGCAGGGTTTGATTCCAAGTATGTAACGCAGTGAGAATTCCGACTCGGCCACCAAGGTACTTGGGATCGATCAGCAGTTCTTGAAGGGTCTCCGATACGGCTTGGAACAATACGTTGGTGAACTCGACTTTGTTGTAACGCCACAGAGAGTTGAACTCATGCGGGAGAGTAAAGATCACATGGTGATGAGGGCAGACCAGTAAACGGCTCTTCCATCGACTCAGCCATTGCTCGCGTGGTAGCCAAGCGCACCGTGGACAGCTGCGATGACGGCACGAGTTATACGCAATCTGGTGGACGTGTCCCTCTGGGCAGCTATTGATGTGGCCGCCCATACAAGCGGTTCGGCAATTCATGATCCGAGAGGCCGCGTAACCCATCGCCGAGGAGTAGGAGTGCTCGCTGGCGAACGCGTGAAAATGCCGTTTGTAGAGGTTCTGGATAGTCGGTTCCATGAAGCGCTCCCCTCGCCATGGTTAATAGCCTGCGTAATCCTGTTGGACTCCACGCACCAGTAAAAGCCGCAAGCATTATAGAGCGTCGCAGAACCCAATTGCAACTCAACGCGCTGGTCAATATAGAAAAGTCTCCTAGCAACCCCCGCTAGGCCAGTTCAACTTCTTATTAACCCGAGATCATCTCGGGAGAATACGCGTTATAGCCAGATAAGCTGGGTATAACAAGGAAATCGTGGTGTTATCCAAGATAATTAACCATTCAGTCTCTGGGGCGACTTTGCGGCACTTTGCACGTTTGCCCTGATTCGTTCTCGCGACGTTGAACGATGAAGCGCAATTTGGACATACAGCGGCAGCTTTCATGATGACCCCTTCTAACATCGGAAGCGTATCGGCTCCAGACAACTTTACCGCTTTAGATTATTGCCCGTCACCCTATCTTACACGGTCCTTCGATGCGTAGTCGGGGCGCCACGACATCGCGGTTACGTTCTAGCTTTCCTAGCACGCCTTAAACTCGCGTAGTTAGTTAGTCGCCTACTTACGCTACTCCCCTTGGACGTCGCGTTAGGCGTTGGTTTAGGAGCCTTAGGCGAACGAATCCGGGGCTAGGTCGAGGTAACTCTAAACGGTATTGGAACGCCGGTAGTTCGAACTACCGCAGTGGGCCGTTCCGAGCCGTAACCGAGTGTATCGGTAAGCTAAGAAAGCTCCAAAAATCTAAGAAAAGCCAGGGAAAGCAGGGATTTTAGAGAGAAGCCTAAAAGCCACTAAAGCGTTATGAAGCCGTTGCTCTAACCAACTGAGCTACTTCGCCAAAAACATTTTTCGTTTTTTGAGTGGAACGACCTGTGTGGTCTACTACCCCATAATCAACACTCTTGAAAATAGCTGAAAACGCGAGGACGGACTATCCCAACTCGAACTAAAAATCGAGCAAAAACCTTCTTCGTCTGCAGTGAATAAATCTGCAGAAACTTTATTCTATCACGACTTGAATTGCCGTAAAGCGAAATGTTTTAAGGGCTCCGGTGGGCTAGCTCGCATTCTAGATAAGTAATCGAGGGACATTTTCGCGGCGGATCGGTGTGAAGTAAAAGCTCGGGTTATCCTTACAGACAAGCACTTTGTGAGCTTTTGGCGTTGACTGAGAACAAAAGATAGATGGTCAATTTTTTTGTAGTCATTTCACGTCAGAATCTGTCTTAGGAGACCTTTTCTGCTATTCACCACGATTAAGAAGGTCTTGAGTTGGACTTTGTGGCCATCGTAGGCAGATGAACATAGTAAACAACTTAAAATGAGAACCCGTTCCTTATACGAAGCCTTCAAAGCTGGCTGAATACGGTTAGAATTGGTTTGCGATTTAGACATCTCCGCCCTGGCACTCAGTAATCGTTTATCTCATGACAGATCTTTATCAACGCAAGACCGAAATTCGCAAACAAGCACACGAGAACCGGAAGAACCAACCGGACAAGGATGGCTTGTCGGTTTTGATCGTCGACCGGTTCATGGCACTTCCTGAGTATTTGGATGCTAAGACCGTCATGTTCTACGTCGATGTTCGTGAGGAAGTTAGAACCAGACAGGCTCTTCCGGCAGCACTCGAGAGCGGAAAACGCATTGTTGTTCCCTACTGCAAGGATGGTGAGTTGGAGCTGTTTTTACTGGAGTCAATGGATGAACTCGAACTTGGCATGTATCGCATCCTCGAGCCAAAAAATGATTTACGAAATGTCGCGGCCAAGCATCTTCAACCGGAAAATCTCGACTTAGTCATGGTCCCGGGAGTGGCCTTTGATCGCAATGGTGGTCGAACAGGTCATGGAAAAGGCTACTATGACAAGCTTCTTCAACACGCTCGTCCAGACGCTCCGCTTATCGCACTTAGCTTCGAATGTCAGTTGTTTGATGAAATCCCGGCTGAGAGTCACGACATTTACATGAATAAAGTTGTGACCGAGACCAAGACTTACGTTGGACTTGGGCGAGTGTCATCATGAGTAGCTTGGTCCCTGTAAACTCAGATTTAGTTGAAGACACTTACGCGGAAGCGTTTCGAAGTATCTACGGTCGCGTGCTGGTTACCGCCGGCAGTCGTAAGTGGCTTGACGCGGCGATCATGGCAGCAACGGGGCACGCAAGCAGTACAATCTTGTGCGATTGCGAAGCTGGTATTGAATCGTATGTCGATGGTTCGAGTCCTGATCAGATAACGCCCGACGGACGCGTTGGAGCGTATCTCCAGTTCCATGTCCCACGATTTCGCAAGGACCGTGTCGAGCACTTGGAGCGCGTTATGCTCGCTCGCATTTCGCAGAACATCCTGACATGTCCGACAACGCGATGTTTTAATGCACTCGTATCTGACCCTTACTACAAGCTTGGTCGAAAGATCGCTTTCTTCGGCGATCGACACGAGTTCCGAGACGTGCGTTTTGGAGAGCCTGGTTGGGTCATTCCAACGCTTGGCGGGGATTTCTTTTTGTCGCGTCGCTTTGGTTATGCGGACGGACTTATGGGTGGAAATCTCTGGTTTTTGGGGGCCACCGAAGAGGCTGCGATTGAAGCGGCTGAGAAAGCCGCAGCCGCAGCCGACGCT
>JANODQ010000023.1:0-11098 GCA_031412775.1 Pirellulaceae bacterium
AAATCTTAGATTTTTGTGGTGCTGGCCAGGAGCGTTATCGTAACGTTGAAACCTATTCGACTGGGATGCGACAGAAGCTGAAGTTTGCTCAAGCCATCGTACACGATCCACCCCTTTTGATTCTCGACGAACCAACCGCAGGTCTCGATCCCGATGAACGCGACACTATGCTCGAGCGGATTCGAGGGCTTTCTAATCGGCATGGAAAGAGCATCGTAATTTGCACGCATATCCTGCCCGACGTTCAGCATGTGAGTGACTATGTAGTTATCCTGGCTGGCGGACGCGTCTCGGTTGCGAAACCGATGACCGAACTAGCGCGACCAAGCGTCCCCGCGATGCAAATCCGAACGATAGGCCCAGTTGCAGTCTTACGCGAAGCCTTGGAACGGAAGGGTAAGATAGCAACCTTAAGCCAAACGGGAGTTTTAAATGTGCAAGGAAACACTGACGAGGATATCCGACTGATTTGGCAAACTGCCGCCGAATACGATGTCGTCATTCGATCACTATTGCCCGCGAGAAATTCGATGGAGACTATCTTCCTAGAAGCTGTCCAAGCAATGCCGCAAGGAACAAATCATGCCAATTCATAACGCCGCCTACCGCAACTGGAGTGGCCCTCGCGTGCGCTGGTGGACTCGTTGGACGACAATCGCCTCGATGGAGATAAAGAGGGCGAGTAAATCAAAACAGCTCAAGCGACTTTTGTTTGCAGTTCTATTTCCACTCTTGTTCTTCGGGGTTCCGTTTTTCTTATTTGAACAATCGACACGTGAGCCTGGAACTTGGCAAATATTCTCCCGATTCGCACTGAGTATGCCTCAGGCCTCTATTCTCCGTGAATCGATCGCAGCGAAAGAGCTGGGGGTCGATTTAGGAGAAAACGTTCAACAGGGTCGTCGTCGGTTTCCGCGAAACCTATGGATGGCACCGGCAAAGGACCCGACTCCGGAACAGTACGATGCCATTCGTCATGAAGTCTGGTCCTTCATGCTGCTCACATTTATGCGGTACCCGCAATCGATCTTGATGGTCTTAGTCGTTGGTATTGTTGCTCCACCATTGATCTCACAAGATTTAAGGACTCGAGCTTATCTCATTTACTTCGCTCGGCCAATTACGCGACTGGAGTACATCGTGGGAAAGTTCGGAGCAGTGGGTTTCTTTTTGTTATGCATATCAGCGGTGCCGGCCCTGTTGCTGTATGTTGTTGGCGTTTTTCTATCACCATCACTTACAGTGGTGCTGTCAACCTGGGATCTACCGATCCGTATTCTAGTGGGTGCTGCTTGCTTAATCGTTCCAACGACACTCGTCGCACTTGCGTTTTCTTCGTTAACCCTTGAAAGTCGTTATGCAGGATTTGCATGGTTTGCGATGTGGATCGTTGGACATGTTACCTACTCGTCACTCGTCGCAATTCCCGCCTGGGAAGCCACGCAGGACGGAAGCGTTTTTGAACCCGGATGGCGACTCTTAATGTCGCCTTATCAAGTGCTTGGAATCGCTCAAGCATATATCTTTGGCTTTACGGTAGACGATTCCATGATACTCCCAGCATTCCTGCTGCTGGGCGTCGCATCGATTGTGTCACTTATTATTTTGTTTCGGCGCGTCGCAGCACCAATGTATGTTTAAGAGTGAGACAGGAATACTTCGAAAAATTGTGGGGCCCATCTGGACCGGGATCAGTATTAGACGCATCCCAGATTTCGCCTCAATTCTTCTGTGCAATTTTGTCTAATAACAAAACGAACTTACTTTTAAATCTTGCTGGCTTTTTTAAATGCTTTTAGAACTTAAAAACGTTACTCGGTTGTATGGAACGGTGATTGGCGTAAACGACATTACGCTGTCACTGGCGGCGGGGGCTCACGGATTACTAGGACCCAATGGAGCGGGAAAAACAACACTTCTTAACTTAATAACGGGTCAGTTATCTCCGACGATTGGTTCGGTTCGAGTCCTTGGAATGGGCTCTCGATCAAATCCAAATTTGTTAAGACGAATTGGTTACTTACCAAGCACCGAGGGAATGTACGCCGACGTTTCCGCATTGGAATGGGTTACGTATCTTACGAGACTCCAAGGATTTAACGCTTACGAAGCAAAAGGTTTGGCTCTTCAAGCTCTTGAAAGAGTCGATCTCACAGAACACATGCATCGGAACATCTCGACGTACTCGCGAGGAATGAGACAGCGGACGCGACTGGCTCAAGCAATCGCTCACAATCCGGAACTATTAATTTTAGACGAACCGTTTAGCGGTCTAGATCCGATCGCGCGGCATTCGATGACCAGCCTCCTTGAAGGATGGATTGCGGAAGGAAGAAGTCTGATCATCGCCAGCCACGTGTTGCATGAGATCGAGTCATTAACGCGGTCTTTTCTCTTGCTGGGTAGTGGGCGATTATTAGCCTCAGGTTCTACCGATGATATGAATGAACTTCTTGCAGATGTGCCTTCGGAGGTTCGGATACGGGTGAATAAACCGCGTGCGTTGGCCGCTGAGTTATTGCGAGTCGGACTTGTGGACGCAGTCAAGCTCGTTGGAACAGAAGACCTTTCTGTATCGACTGCAATGTCTGCCCAACTTGGACGTTTTCTAGGTAAAGCAGTTACCGAAGGCGAGTATATTGTTTCCGAATTACACGCAGTCGACGACTCTTTGCAAAATGTATTTAACTCGCTAATGAAAATTCATCGAGGCTCTGTATGAGTGTTGTCGACACGCGACGTCAATCAAAAAATGCAGCCATCAATTTGCTGGCCGGAACGATTCAACGAATTCCACCGGTGGTTTGGTTCGAGTGGAGGCGAGCGTTTACTGTATCGAGAATGGCTTGGATGCTTTCGCTTATGGCATTTCCACCGGGGCTACTTTTGCTTGTACAGATGGCCGCGCGGAATGATCCTCGGGTTGAAGTGATTTCGATTCTCATATTTATTCTATGCGCCTGTGTCGTATGCATGATGAGTGTGTTTTTGTGGGCAACTCCAGTGCTCTCGTCAGAGCTAGAAGGACGAAGCTGGGTTTATCTGGCGGTACGACCCTACGGTCCGATTGCGGTGCTCATCGGGAAGTACATCGTCGCCGTCAGCTGGGCAATTCCTGTCGGAATGGTATCCGCAACGCTATCGGTCTTTGTGTTCCCAACAGAAGATCCTGCGCACTTGATTGCCGTGCATGGCGGATTGGTGTTGCTTTCTTGCTTGGCCTACTCGGCTTTGTTCTTGCTGATTGGTGTAATCGCCCCAAAAAAATGTATGGTAGCTGGGATCATCTATACGATTATCTTCGAAGTTACTTTCGCGCTGATTCCTGCGGCCGTCAACATGCTTACGGTGCAGTATCGATTAAGGTGCCTTCTCATTCGATGGATGGAATTCGACAAGGCACTCGCCGAACGTAATCCCGTTTTTTTGTCGTACTTTGGTGACGAGTCTTCAGCCTGGCATGTGGGAGTGCTGCTGGGAATGACACTCGGTTACTTGATCGCAGCCGGAATCATTCTGAGATACCGCGAGTTCACTGCCGCTATCGAAACCGAAGGTTGAAAGCGTTTGACAGAAGAAACTTTCACTTGCCATCCACATGAACTTTTGCCCAATAGGGATGTTTGCGGTCCGCCCGGGTTCGCACGTCTTCCAGCAATGTCTCGAGGCTAGGCTGAACATCAAAGGTTTTTTTCTCGCCTTTGAAATAGATCGAAATTCGTTTCCCAAAGTCGATTTCGCTGGGACTCATCCAAATGGTTGCTCCTTTTGCTGCAAGATTACTGATTAGATAACCATTATCTGTTGCACTCATTTTTTTAGCTTCGATCATTGTCTTGCCAGGCTTAAAGCGATGTGGATTGACAATCTTCTCGGAGGTTAGCGTATCGCTTTCTAGCCACCAGTAGAAGCGGTCGGATGCACGCGACGAACCGATGTCGAATTCTGAAGGAGGAGGCCCGCGACGGTGACTGGACAGGTTCATCCACTCCATGATTCGGGGTAATTCTTCCTGAAAGTGATCGCGACCGCGTCCTTGATAAACAGTCAGCAAGCAATCGTAGCGCGAGGTCTTTAGGAAATCGTCTAAGCGTTCGCCGTTGCGACGCAGGGGAGGCGGTGCCCCATCGAGCTGGCCAAAGACAAAGTACAAAGGGACGTAGCGAGCGTTTGCTGTGTACTGAGCTGGATACTTATCGCAGTCGCCCCCGATCGCAATCATGCCTGCCCACAAATCCGGATGAGCCAGCGCAAGATCCCAAGCGGCATCACCTCCCATATGGTGTCCGCTGATAAAGACACGGTCGACGTCGATGCTTGACCGTCGCATTGCATCTCGTAAGCAACGAAAGATCCGAGCGTGCTCCGATTCTGTGTATTCGTAATAGGGTTGCTTAGGCTTTGCCCACTCGGGAGTAATCACAATGAAACCGTGTCGAGAGGCTTCGCCTAAACACATTCCAAACGTTTCGTTGTAATCACCAACCCACCAATCGAGTTGCTTTTTCGCGCCGACAAACTGCCCGTGAAGCGAGACAACACAAGGGTACTGTCGCTTTGGATCATATTCAGGAGGTAGCTGAATCCAGTACTTGGTTGGAATAAAGTCGGGCGGGTTAACGTTATCAACCTCGACGTAATGGCGGCCTTTTAGCAGAGGCGGAACGCTCGGATCCGGTTCCGGGAAGGGGAGGGGAGGGGACAGTTGTGCAATGAGTCTTGAAACGTACCGCGGAACTCCTGCTTCCATGTTTGCTAAGCGATCGCGAATACTTTCTCGTTCGCCTTGGTTAGGAGAAGCAAGATACTCCTGCACGAGGCTCCGAGCGTCCCAAGCAGAGACCGCGACCGATAAATTCTTTTCTGCCTCACCACTTCCCATCAGCCACCCGCCGATTGCCATCGCTACGCATTGGTCTGGTGCCAGAGACTTGTCATCACGAAGCCGAAGGTAGTCTGCTAATCGAGGGCGACTGTTTGAGTTGAGCTTCTTATAGACTTCGTCAACGATCGGCGCGACCTGATCTCGCAGCTCTTGCGTTGGGAGAGCTGCAACATCTTTTTTTATCCACTCGATCGAGCTTTCAACATCGTTCTTGGATGTCAAAATTTCACCTAGACGACGTTCAATCGTGAGTTGCGTTTCGGTTGCAAGTCGTTCTTTCTCGAAGCTATTCAAGATGGCTTCCGCGAGAAGAGGTTGACCTGCCGCAAGACGCTGTTTGGTTTCGTCGAGCATGAGCTGTGCGTTCAATTGATCAAGCTGCTTGATTTGTGACTTTTGGTTGTCAAGCTCCGGGTGCTGCTGGATTGCAAGGGTCAATACTTCGCGAGCTTCACGGTACCGTTGTGCCTGCTGATACAACGTTACGACGTCTAACCAAGCTTGCGGCTGTGTACGGTCGATGTTGTTGAGAAGAATTTCGCGGAGCCTAGCTGGTGGGACCGCGTTCAGCCCGATGCGCATGTCCCATATGTAACTGCTAATCGCGCTCATGCCTTCAACGCGAACATAAAGAGGCGAGATCTCCGTGATTCCTTGCAGCACGTCCTCGCGGCCTTTCGGCGTGAGCAACGAGTAAAGTCGTCGACCGAATATATCAAACTCGGAGACTGTTAGAGCGGCAGAAACGGCCGCGATCCGAGCGTGGTTCCCGATCGCTTTTTCAGACGCATTTCCTGTCGTAATCTTTTGCAAAGCGATCGGGCGAGGAGCTGGATTGAGCACTTTGTTTTGATTGACAAAGGTGAATCTCAACCCGTCATCCATCACGACGATCGGCTTGGCGGCAGCAGCATCAATCTGAATCGAAGAAGGAGTGTTTTGATCAACTTGCGAAGTTTGCCCGATGAGTCCTGGACCAATTGTCATGCCGTTCTTAAGTGGAAGCATGACCTCTTGGCTGAAGAGACGGCTCGTTTGATTCAAAACGAGAATCAACACAACCATCGTTGTGATCAGCAAGCGAGCGGCTTGCTGGTTTCCAAAACCCGAAAGTGAGAATCTAATGACGATCATTGAATTGGATCCAAGCTCGGACCTTTCGCACGATGCCACAAACGACTCCCAATTGGTTAGCGTCCGCCGAAGTACTTTTTCAAAGCGTCTGTTGCAGCGTCCTTGGAGTTTTTCGTTGCGAGAGCTTGATGATGCTTTGGCAATTTCATCGGGCTCTTTTTGTCCGCGCGTCTTGCGGCACCGGTGGTGGAATCTTCGGCGTCGCTCTTCGCTTCAGGTTCGGCAAATTCACTGTCTTGAGAAGTGAGATCGATTCGCGAGGTGTCGTCAAAATTGTTTATTACCAGTTGCGTTTCTGGTTCGGCTGGTCGTTGGCTGGAACGATCAAACTGATCTGGCTCACTAAGCCACGAATCAATATCTAAAACTCCTGTTCCAGAATCGACGGTCTTTGAAATCGCCCCGCTCTCGGCGACTCGCGAGATTGCTTCTTGAACCGAATGGACTTCGGGACGTTTTGCACCACCAAGCCCAACTTCAATAATTAGCTGGAACTCCAATTGACCAACTTTGAGAAGGTCGCCAGCCTTCACCATCCTTGCTCTGTCTGGCTCAAGGAGCACGCCATTGATGAATGTTCCATTGCGGCTTTTTAGGTCAGCGACCAAGACTCGACCATCCTTTTGAACGATCGCGCAGTGCTTTCTGCTGATGGATTCGCTTTTGGGTCGCAATTGGCAAGACTCGCTTCTTCCGATAAAGAATTTTTCATCTTTCACGGCGATCTCTTTGCCTGCATGCGCTCCATCCATCACTTTTAATCGCACTTGCATCTCAGTAATCCTTTGATTCGCAAAATCTTGAAGACACCCAAACAATTTTGGATCCTAGAGTAGTTCTGTCGGCTTGCCCAAATCCAAATATTCCCAGTTACTACATCTTTACATCATCGTTATATGATCGACACGCAGGCTTTCAATTTCAAGCCCAATCTTTTGATAAGGCGAATTTCGCGGCAACTATCGGCTCAACACGGGTGGATAACAAACCGCACTTCAAATCTTACACAGGATAAGTAATATCCCCTGCTAAACTACTTTTTTGGCCGGTCGATCTCCGAAACGTCCACTCATCCGCTCCGAATTTCTCATCGCAAATCGCTTTCGCAAGCTGATTTACCGATTCGATCTGCTCTTCGAACTTCCAGTCACAATCCCACACCGTGTCCAAACTATCCTGTAAAACCCGGCAAAAATCGATAGCCCAGCCCCATTTTTTTGCGTTAATCTTCGATAAAGTTTGTGCTTTGCAAAAGGTAGATTCCGTCAGTCCGAAAGCGTCGAGACCAGACAGATGCGCCACTGCTACAGATGGGCTGAGTAGTAGGCTTCCATGTTGAAGCAACGCTCCGCTTGTTCGTCGTTGAGCACTCCCCAGCACCTTTTGATTCTTTTCCGCACTCCCCACAAGGATATCGACACTTGAACGGCGGTCGAAGCACAAAAACGACGTTGGATTCGTGTCCGAACCTTTTGCAACTTGCTGCGACCTTGTTTCGATGCCGTCGGATTGAAGGTTGTTACTCGTGGCAGTTGTTATTGGCGCAGTGATGCCACCCGTGGCTAACGCCATCGGCTCAGTGTTTATTAGACTCGAGTATGTCTTTGCGTCGAAGCCTAATCCTGTGAGCCAGTGAACCGTCCTGTCGTGAACTGAATTATAAAGTGCTCCCGAATGCCCCAAATTGGATTTCTTAACATTGTTCAGCGAAGTGTACGTGTGATCGGAAACGTTGCGAAGCTTCAGTTGCATTGAACTTTCAAACTGTCTCGGAACAGCCACCGAATAAGTTATCTCATGATCATGAACGATCGCCCCGCCACCGGTTTCCCGACGAACGCAATCAATTTCTTCAAGCCCCGGAATAGTTAGACGATCGTCATGCGATTGAAAGTATCCTAGCGAAAGGGTAGGGGACGCCCATTGGTAGACTCGCAGGATGATGCAACCTTGTTCCGCTGCATGGAGAGCCATGGCTTGGTCCATCGCCATGTTCCATGCTCCACTCGCCGGGCCATCGATCCAGACAAGTGCTTTTCCACCGACTAAGTCAACCATGAGGGGATCGATTCTCCAGGACGCTTTTTATTGCCTGTCATTAGCTTCCAGAACATTGGTTTTGGTAGGCTTCAAAATCCATGAGTGAATCAATCTCGGAAGGGGACGAAAGCTTGACCTTCATGATCCAACCTTGCGTGTAGGGATCCTTGCCGAGAATCTCGAGTTGGTCCGGGAGCGATGTGTGGACTTCGATAACTTCGCCTGAGATTGGGCTGTAGAGCGGACTAACCGCTTTGACGGATTCCACCTCACCAAATTCTTCACCGGCGACGACCTTCACTCCAACTTTCGGTAACGCCATAAACACTAAGTCCGTGAGCTCCTCGACGGCGAATGCCGAGATCCCTACGGTACCAACGCCAGATGAATCAACAGAAACCCATTCATGTGTCGCTGCATAACGCAATGCTTTCGGGTCGATCGTCATTTCTAAGTAGACTTCCTAGTGTAAAAGGGATAAGAACAGATCTCGGCTTGGACCTTGGCTCCTCGAACGTCGATGACGACCTTCGAACCGATGGCCGACTTGGAGCTATCAATATAAGCCATCGCAATCGGGCGGTTTAGGGTAGGGGAGTGTGAACCGCTTGTGATCAACCCAATACTTGCTGAATCTGAATTTACAGAATCTGATGTTTTAGAATCGGGCGTGGGCAAACCTGCCGCCATCAACTCTGGATCGAGCACCGCTGCGCCTTGTCTGGCGGCTCGCATTCCTTCGATTAGCAATCCCACTCGTTTTTGTTTTGAGGGTGTCGCTTGCAAGCTCATCATGGCTTCACTACCGATGAAGCTACGCTGTTTAAGCGAAACAGCAAAACCAAGATCGGCTTGATACGGATTGACTGTCTCGTCAAGCTCGTGCCCATAAAGCGGCATCCCTGCTTCCAACCGTAACGTGTCACGAGCTCCCAGGCCAACCGGAACGACCCCAAGATTACGACCCGACAGGAGAATGTTCTCCCAAACACGCATCGCATCTTCCGCTTTGACAATCAACTCTAAACCGTCCTCGCCAGTGTATCCGGTTCGCGAAATAATAGTCGGTTTTCCCATTTGCTGGGTAACACGAGATTTGTAGTAGCCCAGATTTTCAATAGACGACTGAAAGAGCGGCTTACAAATCTCCATCGCCTTAGGGCCCTGGATCGCAATCATCGCCGTTTGATCGGTAACATCGGTCATGGTGACATCTGGGAAGTCAGCAAGATGCGGCTGAAGCCAACGCACAATCTTCTCACGATTCGATGCATTCACAACCAGCAGAAAATACTCGCCACGCCCGCTTGGGCTTTCCAAACAGGAAACGAGCACGTCATCCAGCACACCACCTTCTTCATTGCAAATCAACGAATAGCGAACCTGCCCGTTCTTCATGTCCAAAACGCGTCGAGTTAACACATGATCGAGAAGCTGATCGGCTCGAGGCCCTTCGAAGCGAAGTCGGCCCATGTGCGAAATATCAAAAATTCCCGCGGCCGTTCGTGTCGCAATATGTTCAGAAACGATCCCAGAATACTGAATTGGCATATCGTAACTAGCAAAATCCGCCATCCGCGCGTTCTGAGAGCGATGCCACTGCGTTAAAGGTGTCGACGAAATCGTTGCCATTCGGAAAATGCCGCTAAAAGTAAGTAAAAGATCAAAGCGTTAACATCATGAACCGAAGGGAACAACCATGCAAGCGGTACTTGCTAACCCAATCCAAGATCAAACCACCCTGTAGGAACCGCAATCCAGCGAACGTTTTACCGCTTCCAAGAGAACTGATTTTAAATTCCACGAAAAATATTGCCAGGACAGACCCACGAGATACAGAAGTCCAGGTCATTATGGTCCTTGGCTACTTATTCAAGTGTTTCCGTCGGCATTAAAGCCACGACTAGAACTCGTAGCAGATGTCGTAAGACAACAGAAGAATTTAGCTTCTCCGTTGTCTCCATCGACGTCCGAATTTTTACGAATTCAGCTACACCAAAATCTAAGCTGGTAGTAGCACGACGTACCTGGCTCGCCTACCAGGGCTACCTCACTTGACCAGGCAACCGGTTTAGTGCGACGAATCGGAAAATAAGTCGCCCTTCAATAAAAATGCTCGAATTCTACCGTTGATTCGGGAAACTATTTTTTTAT
Organism: Pirellulaceae bacterium; assembly: GCA_031412775.1. Lineage (GTDB taxonomy): Bacteria > Planctomycetota > Planctomycetia > Pirellulales > Pirellulaceae > JAIYDQ01. The sequence goes on from JANODQ010000023.1 coordinate 10,214, forward strand.
AGATTCATTAGGCCCTTTCTTAGTTTGATCATCTTTCGAGGTTCGAACATGCTTTATCGCGCTTTTCGTCGCTTTACTCTTGCCAAAGCAATCGTTGGTCATGAGCCGTTTTATTTGCCAAACTATCGCGAGAAGACCGAATTTCACGGTTCCTCGTACGGCGGTTGGGCAATCTTGGAAGACTCGCTGAATAAGGACTCGGTCGTTTTTTCATTCGGCCTTGGCGAAGATACATCCTTCGATGAATCGATACTGAGCAAATATGAATGCCGCTTGTTTGGTTTTGATCCTACCCCCAAGGCGATCAAATGGGTTGAGTCACACTTAGCACACCCCAAGTTCACCTTCGTTCCATCGGCTCTCTCTACGTCCGATAAACCGCTCCGATTGTTTTTCCCAAGTGATACCATCGCTGATCAGGTTTCGGCTTCAGCAGTCGCTCCAGAAAATACGCATGGCTCCTACTTCGATGCACCAGCGAACACCCTTGGGTACTTTTTGCAGTCGTCCTGTAGAGGAAAATGCGATCTGCTGAAAATGGATATCGAAGGCATGGAGTATGAAGTGATCGCCCAAGCAATTGATAACCACTGGCTCTCGGGAATAAATCAATTACTTGTCGAATTTCATCATTGGATGAGTTCGATTGGTGCCAATGCAACCCGTCAAACAGTTGCATTACTCAAACAAGCAGGATTCAAGATCGCATGGATCTCGCGAACCAATCATGAATACCTCTTCGTTCGCTAGAAACGGATGACTCAGCAATCAATTCCGCAATGCTTAGCTACCGCTTCGCAACGATCGAACGCTTAGCAATTCGTAGGTCGTTCGGAGCGACCTATTACGAAGCAACAAGTAACTTGCTCGAAAGCATTACTAACG
>JANODQ010000024.1:0-4215 GCA_031412775.1 Pirellulaceae bacterium
CGTGGATCATCGGCTGGGACTTGATTCTTGAGTATGCAGTTGGGAACGTCGCGATTGCAATCGGTTGGTCGAGCTACTTTTTGAATGTCCTGACACACTACGGCGTGCATCTTCCTGCATGGCTCTGTATTGAACCGATGACGGTGCGAAATGCGATCGGATCTCCCAGTGATTTCAGTCCCGCAATTGTTGAACTGGCAAACAAAGCCATGGCGACCGGCCCTAACATTGGCGGTTGGATTTTTTCGATTAACCTTCCCGCAGTGATTATTGTGCTGCTTATCTCGCTGTTACTCTATTTTGGAGTAAAAGAAAGTGCAAAGTTTAACGCGGGTTTGGTATTTATTAAATTTGCGATGATCGCGCTGTTTCTTTGGGCTGGACTGCCCCATGTCGATTTCGGAAAGCATTGGAGCCCCTTCATGCCTAACGGTTTTACCGGTGTTATGGCAGGTGCCTCGATTATCTTTTTCGCGTATATCGGCTTTGATGCAGTTTCGACTGCGGCAGAAGAGTGTAAGAACCCGCAAAGAGACCTACCGATCGCCATGATCAGTTCACTTCTGATTTGTACCGTACTCTACATCGTCGTATCGGTTGTTTTGACTGGGATGGTTCCACTGAATATCTTACAAAATTCGAAACCCGTCGCGGAGGCATTGACCAGTGTTGGGGAATCGTCGATCGCGACGATAATTTCGTTAGGCGCTGTGCTCTCAATAACCAGCGTGCTTCTCGTCATGCAATTAGCGCAAACGCGAATCTTTTTTGCGATGAGCCGTGATGGGCTGCTTCCTAGGTTTCTATCCAAGGTCCACCCTCGCTTTGGCACACCTCATATATGCACTCTGTTGACAGGTTTGCTGGTTGCGATCCCAGCGGGTTTTATTGACATCAACATCGCAGCGGAGGCCTGTAATATTGGGACCTTGTTTGCCTTCGTTTTGGTCGCAATAGGAATCATGATCCTTCGAGTTCGACGCCCGGATCTGCCGCGGGGATTCGTCACGCCGTTTGTATGGGTGACGGCTCCGCTGTGCGCTATTTCCTGTATCGCACTTATGTCCTTTTTGACGACTGTGACTTGGTACCGATTTGGAATTTGGCTCGCAATAGGATTAGTGATTTATTTTGGATATGGATTTCACAGAAGTAAATTGCGTCTGCAAACAACGACATGAATCGCTAGTAGCCAATGAAGCGAAAGGTTAGATACGATTCCTGCTGCCAAGACGGATACGTTACTAAGCAATTGCCCAACTGCGGCACTGCATTTAGAGACCTTACCACCAAACTCAATCGAACATCTGGTCGGTTTTGCAAACTGTGATTTCTCCAATTTAATCTGCATCGCGCGCAAGATGGTCGGTTACTTTTTGCGGCAAAGATTTTGGGATCAAGCAGCGTCCCAGAGGGCTCAGGAGAAGTGCTGGTAGCAGTACAAGATCGCCAAGAATAGAGCTTCCGAGCATAGCGATCATCAAACATGCAAACTGTCGGGTCGGGATGAATTCTGCGAACAAAAACGGGAGCATCGAAAAGCAACTGATCAACATTGTATGAAACATGGCGACTGCACAACTGGTCATCGTATCGCCGATAGCATCGATGCGAGAGTCACCCAGCGACAGTCTCCGTGCGTACCAATTCATAAAATGCAATGTGTCATTCACCGCGATTCCCATCGCCACGCTGGCGGTCAGCAGTCCCGCGATATCCAGATGAAAACCTAGCCACGCCATGCCTCCAAAGACGAGCGTTTCGGGAAGTACATTTGGAATCATAATTAGTAAACCAGCCCAGAATCCCCGAGCAATCAACATCATCACTGGCGTAATCAAAAGAAATGCTACAGTAAAGCTTGCGCCAAAATCTTTGAGGAGCATCATTTGTGTTTCATGCATTACAGGCGAAAGCCCCGTGAATTCTGCCTGGAAAGGAACCGGGATTTCGGAGGCAGTAACGACCGCCTTTACGGCTTGCGAAACATGAGTCGTCAGCGCGCCGTAATCATCGTCGGAAAGTGCGGAAACTTTCGCGGTGATTCGCCAAACCTGACCGCTCGGTCCTTCAGCGACCCAGCCTTGATTCACAAGCGCGGGAATCGCCTCTTTAAGCTTCGCTCGCATGACACTTCGTTTCGTAACGTCACGAATCGAGCCTGTTTCCGGCAACTTCGGAAGATAAGAGATAGCAGACATTACCGCCCCTACGTCAGGGAGCCTCTGGATCGACTGGGATACTCGGTCTACCCACTGCATTCGCTCTAACACTTCTAAGTTGCTGTTGGATGAAAATCGCAGGAGAACTTCAATCGATGCGATCGGGCCAATGTGCCGTTCGATAAATGACATGTCTCGCACTGTCGGACTATTTGCAGGGAACATATCCTCGAACTTGGTCGACGACTTGAGGTATGTCAAACCATAAAAACTAAAAGCCATCAGGAGCAAACCAACGCTGGCAACCCATATCGCGTTTCGACTCATCCAGAGAACATAGCGGGCAGCGAAAGGCGAAATATTTACTGGATGCGAGACGACATCGTCGGTGAGTGTCTCAGTTTCTACTTCTGTGCAACGTTTTGTTTTTTTATAGATGCTTCGACACCACCAGTCGGAGATTGCGGGAAAGCCGAGAAGCAAAAATACAGTGGCTAATGATAAGGATGCAGCCGAGTACAACCCAAACTCTCGAACGGGGGCTAATTGACTCACGGCCAGGGAAGCCATTCCGAGCGATGTAGTAACGCTCGATAGAAGACTCGGTTTGAAGCCCAAAACCATCGCGCGACTTCCCAAGTAGTCATTATGCCATTGCATAACGTCACGGTAGTAGTTCATTAAGTGAACCGCGCCAGACAGTGTCAACATAAACACAAGCGTCGGAAGGACGATCAAAACCGCGCTGAACTGGCCGCCCGTAAAATAGACAAGTGAGATCGCGAGCAACTGACCAAAGCCTGCAATAATCAGGACAGCAATCGCGGCTCGAATACTTCTTAAACAAATCCAGGCAAGCCCGACTCCGATCAAGCATGAGGGGAGTACTAATAATTTCAAGCTTTGTTCGGCAGCATAATCAACCGCGTAGGCCTCGTACACAGTACCGGCCATTCGTAGTGAATTGCGCCCCAATCCTGAAACTGCATCTGCAGATCGGAAAATACACTTCATCGATTCATTCTGACGTGAAATACCAAAGTCAGTGAATCGCACAATGACTGCGGCAGTTTTATCAGCACCGATAAGAAATCCTTGTAGCCGAGATTCGGCTTCCGCTTGCGATAATCGAAGCGGTGGTTCTCGGAGCAAATTCAAGACATCCTGAGATGTTTGCACCGAAGCAACTAGTCGTTCACGACCAATTTGATCACTCGTCAAAGCACTAGAAAATAATTGCAACCGCGGATCGTCAACGTTACTGTTTTCCCAAGAAGCGATCAAAAATTGATCACTACCGAAATCCTGAAGAAATCGTTCGTAGCGTTGTTTCTCTGGCTTGCCCTCCGGCAACCACTGATGCACAGATGCAGAACCAACTGGCAGATTCAGAGCCCCATAAACTAGCAACGGCAGCAACAGCACACTGACCGCGACCGTCCAACGTGACCAGCGATCAAGGCTTTGCAAAATCCAATCCTACGGCAACTAGCATTGTGAAAAAATGTCTACAACGTCTCTGTGAGGGCACCGCTAATTTAGCGAATTAGCAATCCAGCAACAGATGCATTGAGAATTGTGGCCAAAAAACCGACAAAGAGTGCCTTAAGACCGAGTTTCGCTAGATCCGCACGTCGCTCGGGTGCCAAGGCGCCGATGCCACCCAACTGGATACCAATCGAGGAAAAATTCGCAAATCCCGTAAGAGCATAAACCGACAGCAATCTCGCTCGCTCCGAAAGGTCTGCATACGCCGGATCTTTTGTCAGCGTAACGTAGGCCACATGTTCGTTAGCTGCTAATTTAATCCCCAGCAAGCTTCCAACCTGAGGTGTCTCACTGATTGGCACCCCAATTAACATCGCGACGGGCTGAAAAATCGTTCCCAAAATTCGAGAAAGTGTCAGATCATCTGGAAGCCAAGTGAGTGCTTCAGTGGTCATTCCAAAGCTAAGCAGTAAGGGCTTGATTCCGCTTATCAACGAATCAAAGAGTGCGATAAAGGCCAAAAAACCAATTAGCATCGCGGCAACATTGAGGGCCAACATCAATC
>JANODQ010000025.1:0-2086 GCA_031412775.1 Pirellulaceae bacterium
CACGTTGATTGGATCACCGGGATGATGATCGCTGGTGTGCGTGACTTGAGGCGAATCGCTGTAGGATGGATCGCTTCGCAACAATTCGAACCAAGCAAGCGGTGCCAATAGATAGGCAACAACAAGCCAAAGTAAGAGGCATCCGCTTATAAACTGGATCGATACTTTGGTGTAGCTGCGTCTCTTGTGAGTCATGTTCGCGTAGCTATCGCTTTAGTTTTATGATCCGCACTTTATGATCCGCTCCAAGTATCTGGAGTTCGCAGACGCTCGCAGGAACCGCGTCGGAACCTCCAAGTCAAACCTCCACCGATCCAATAGCTTTCGATCGAAGTTGTCGTGAACTGCCCAAGCTGTTCAGTATCGCGAAACATCCCACCGGCCATCGCGTCAAAGTCGAGGCCCGGAAGTAGATCACGAATGCCAAATCCGCCAGAAATACGATGTTGGGAGGTAACTGCCAAAAGACCTTGAGTGTATCGAACAGCCCGAATATTACCAGGCTGGACCACGCCGCCAATGTTGGATCCAGGTGTTTGATCGATAGGATTTTCAGCCCAAACATAACCTGTTCGGAAACGGTAGCGGCCTAGCGAGTACTGGCTTCCGAGTTGGACAACCCATTGATTGTCGTAGACTGATTTGAAGGTGTCTGCTTCGTCCCACAGTTTGTAAAGAAGGTCAGATGCGAGAAGCAGTTTACCTTCGCACAATGAAGTATTCGCAAACCCTAAACCTAGGTTCTCCGGAAGATCCAATCGAACGTCTTCAGCGATTTGCCCTGGTCCCTGATTGAAGACCACTCCATTGTCGAACGTAAAGTTTTGCTTGGTTTGGTAGTAGCCACCGATCGTATTGTGATCGTTAAGGCGATAGTTCGTGCCTACAGTTCCACGCAACGCATAGTCCATCACGGTGTGACTGATACCGACAAATGGAGCATCGAAGATTCCAATTCCTAGAGCCATCGATGTGCCAACGGACAATCTTTCGGTCAGATCGACACCGACTGAAACCGGTAATGAGAACACGAAGAGTCCACTGCTCGTGCCATTGCTTTCTGGCACGTGACTAAAATCAGTTAGTGCACCGCTGCTTGTTACAAATCCGACGCCTACCGTTGCAGGCAATCCGAGTTCACTCAAGTCTTGTGTAACACCAATGTTGCCAGCCGCTGCGCCCGGAGCGGACTGTTTTGCGGAAAACGGCTCGACCAAAGAAGGTCCGGCAAGCGGAATTTGACCGGTCTGAGTGAGATTGAAAGTAGCTTCCGCCCAAGCCCCACTGAAGATGAACTGGGTCCCTTTGAATTGCGTAAGAGAACCCGGATTCGCATTGATTCCAGAAAGAATGTCTTGCGGCCTAGCGATGCTCACACCACCCATCCCCCCGGAAGCGGGCATCAAAGTGTTATGAAGTTCGACCCCAAACGTTTGAGCGTTTGCCGCTTGAGCGCTCGTTAAGATTGCTACCGCAACCAATGAGCACTGAAGTGTCACGTTAAACCGAATGCGTTGCGTCATTGCTCCGCCCTTTTTCATTCCTAAATCTGCAAATGTCATCCCAGAACACTTTAGGGAAATCGGTATCCGGGTTATTCATCCTGAAGACCTTCTATGATTAAATTCGGTAATGAGAAGCGAATCGTTAAAAACTTAAGAATTTTTATGCGTCAGGGGGAACACTTTGAATCGCTTAGTCAATCCGCGATTTGCTTGCATTTGTTATTTATCGACGCTGATATAGAGGCCCCGCCGTTTTGCTTGCCTCAGCATTGGTGAAGGCTTTACGGCTCAGCTTCTAGGCGATTGGTGGTTATACTTTGGCAGCGATAGCGAAACCGACAGGCTGGAAGCCTATCCTACGATTGCGCATCGTTCTTAATACTTAGCTACACCAACCCGAGAATTAATTTAGCCGGCTCCCGAGTAGGCAACTATGTCTCGATTTGAATTAAACGTACTTACTATATGAAATCAATTTTGTTGTGGGGATTAATACTGCTTGGGATCGGTATCGGTGGATGGTTTGCTTATCCGGTAGTGAGCACTTATCTGCAAGATCGCAACCGTCCTCAATGGAAAAC
>JANODQ010000026.1:0-17140 GCA_031412775.1 Pirellulaceae bacterium
TCTGCGGGAAGCTGACCACAAAATTGTAAATTTGTGGCAGGATCGGATGATCAATAGGACGTTCGTCCAGTGGAAGCGGAGCGAAAAACGAACTCAGGAAGACTTGTGTCCCAACAATCACGGCCATCAATATAAGCCAACCGTAAAGCGGCATTGCTACCGAATCCCACGTGCCAGAAATCTGCGAGTTCTGTGCTGCCGAGAGGCAAACAAGCCCTCGAAAAATCGACCACCATGTGACTGTACTAAGACTCGACAACGCTGTCAAAATCAGCGACTGTCGTAGAATCACGCTCGTTGCGAGTGCCAAGCCAATCGGCCCTGCAATTCCTGCGAAGTTATTCGATGAAGCCATCGAAGTAATCTCGCCACCAACGAATTGAAACCCTGGATCGCGAACACCGTACGAGATCGATGCCATGTCGAAAAAAGTCGACGCAAACCAAATCGACATACGGTCAACGCTCGCATAAAAGCTATCCGCAAAAGGCGCAGTGACAAGCAACAACGGAACTAGGAATACCGCACCCAGTGACAAGCATCGAAAAGTTGTCTCGCCGGTCAGTCGCAAAAGAGACCAAAAAGCAATACTACAAGTGATCGCAAGTGCTGTTGGCCAGACCCAAACGGCCAAGCCTCCCTGTACCAAACTCAGAGCGGCGAAACCGACGCTTGCCACGGCGATCACCATCGCGGTAATCATTCGTAGTTGACTTGGATCGCCATCACGATGGCCGCTCGTGAACGCGACCGATAATCCGACCGTCACAAAGAACAGGGACGAAACAATGCCTAGGTTTTCCCAGATCGCAGAAACGTTACTTAGTACACCCGATAAACCAAAAGCGAACAATGCGACCGCAACGACTTCTACCCAAATACCGAAGGAAGACGGCTTCGACAGAGCATGCTCCTCGAATCCTGATTCGATATTTACTTCCGACGACTCGAGGGTACCATCGACATCGCTTTCGTAGTCGAATCCTTCGACTAAAACGTTACGCGTGCTGGTTGGTGGGATATTGCTCAAAATGGATTTCACTCCTAGGTTCTTTACTATCCGTCGATTGTGATTGCCTGGGCTAGTTCTCGTCAACCCAATGCCAAGGGGATATGAAAATAAAATTCCGGAAGGCCAACGAAATATTGTTACAAATCAGATAACACCCACATAATGCAAAGCCAATCAAATCAGCCCGAAGAATGGACCGCGTATCACGAGGCGGGCCACTGCGTCGTCGCAGTCCTCCTAGGCGGAAAAGTCGAATGGGCGACAATCGCTCCAGATCACGACGACGGACCGTTTCGATGGGGGGACGTACGAGTGAAATGGCAAGGACGACCGCGATGGGTCGCTCAATCGCTTGTTTATCTGGCCGGCCCAGCCGCAGAGCTCGTTTATCGCGAAGAATCCCTTCATCCTGCCTTCGTTCCTGAGTTCGCAAGCGATTGGAATTCGGCTTGGGAAGCGTCGATCGAAAGTCAAAAATCCGATCAAGATCGCTTAAAACTACTCGAAAGACTGTCGGATGAGCTTTATCAAATCTTAAAAAGACAAGATCATTGGAGCGCAGTCGCCGAAATTGCTGACCTTCTACTGGCTCACGAAACGATCGAGTATGAAGAAATACATGAAACCGTTCACCGCTGGATTGACGGATAGATGCTCAATCGACAAATAGCTTATTGCACCAACGTCCACGCAGGACCCGACTGGGCGACCGCTGTCAGTAATCTACAGCAATACACAGTCCCCATTCGCGAGTCGTTAGTTCGCGGCGGTGCATGGCAATCCGAGGAGCCGATGGGCGTTGGGCTGTGGCTAGCTGAACCGGCCGCCGCAGCCGCCGTCTCCGCAGCCGCCGTCTCCGGGGGTGCCGTCACAGAGTTGAAAGTTTGGCTTGCATCGCAAAAGCTAATCCCGTTCACGATGAATGGTTTTCCACAAGGTAACTTCCACCAAGCAATCGTGAAGCATCGTGTTTATCAGCCGACATGGTGGGAAGATGAACGTCGCATTTACACGGACTTGCTTATCACCATTCTCGACCAGTTGCTTCCCGAAGGCGTTCCCGGATCCATCTCAACTCTGCCAATCGCATGGGGCTTTCCCAAGCCAACTCGAGATCAACTGCAAAGGGCCGCTAACAATCTTTGCATGATTGCCGACCGACTCGATCGACTCTTTCAGGAAACAGGTCGAGCCATCGTCTTGGCAATCGAACCCGAACCCGGTTGCTACTTGACCGACAATTCCACCATGCGAACATTCTTTCGTGAGCATCTCTTTCAGGATGACTCGCAATCTGAAAAGCGGCGAAGGCACCTCACCGTCTGCCATGACATCTGTCACGCTGCAGTCATGTGGGAAGATCAAGCAGTTGAATTATCGAAACATCGTGAAGAAGGGCTTCGCATCGGAAAAGTTCAAGTGTCATCTGCCATCGATATTAATTGGGAGTCGATAGCTGCAGACGGCAAACGAGCTACATTTGATCAGCTTAAGAACTTTGCAGAAGATCGATACCTTCACCAAACGACCGTAAAAACGGATAACGCACCTGCCGTACTTCACGAAGACCTACCCGAATTGCTGGCAAGTATTTCGGAACCGAATAAACTTGCCGGAAGGTGGCGAGTCCATTTTCACGTCCCCATTTTCTTTGACTCCAAAGAGAACAATTTGGATTCACAAATTTCTGCCGATACTACTGGAGCGGTAAATCATGAAGCAGCAAGTATAAAGTCCTCGATCAATAGCGTCGGAATCGGGACAACTCAAAAGGAGATACTTCGGTGCATCAATGTGTTAGAGATTGGTTCCGCAATTTCCAAGAGTTCGGACACCTCTAACAGCATTGATATGAATGCAGGCAACGAAAATTCGACACCTGATTTTATCAACAACTTTTTTACAGGACATTACGAAGTAGAAACCTACGCGTGGACGGTCCTCCCAAAAATGTTACGAAAGCAAAATTCATTGGTTGACGACATTTGTCGCGAACTCACTTATTTCAAGAGCTTATTTTCTAAGGATTTTTAGTTGTGGAACGAATCGCAGTTGTAGGCAGTGGCGTTATCGGCCTGAGTGTCGCTTGTCGATTGGCCGAGTATTCGAATCTCGATATTCAAGTCACAGTAATCAGCGGTCAGTCTCCGAGCGCGACCACCTCAGCAGTCGCCGCGGCTTACTGGGCACCCTATTGGATTGGAACCTATAATCACGCGTGGGCTTCTGCGACGCTTCGAGAGCTTCAGCAGATGGCAGATTCGGCAGACCCATCCACGGGACTTTCGCATTGCGAGTTTCGCGAATGGCTGGACGAGGCTGGACGGGAAGAGTTGCTAAGTGTGATTGATGATGTTTACTGGTGGAGAAATCTTCCCGGGATTCGCTACGAGTTAGGAAGGTTAGAACAACCAGTTGATCTTGATCTTCCCAGACTTGGCAAGTTCTCCTTTACCTCGGAAGTACGATTTCATTCGGTCGTTGCGAGGATGCCTGACTATCTTTCCTACCTTTCGAAACGAGCATTGGACTCGGGTCGAGTCGCAATCGAACATGCCTGGGTTGATAGTTTGGATCCGCTGTTGGACTCGTACGAGAAAGTCGTAAACTGCACCGGATGGGGTGCAAAAAAACTAGTCGCAAGCGATCCCGAAACGGCCGCTATGCGATTGCTTGCAGGTCACGTCGTACGAGTCGAAACCAACACGTTACCCCAAGGACTGTTGCTCCATCGTGGCCCGTTTAAGCAACGGCCACTTTATATCGTTCCACGACACGGAACAGTGGACGATGTGATTTGTGGAGGCACTGCCATTGAGATTTATGATGATCTGGACCCACGCGAACCGTTTACCTTCCCCGTTTCCGAAACTTGTAATGAAATCCATGATTTATGCTCGGCTTTCAGTGAAGGTGTGGCGGCGGGCAGTCGCTGTGAAAATTTAGTTGGATTACGACCAGTTCGAAGTTCATTGCGGCTGGAGAAGGATCCTCAACACGATCGAATGGTCCACTGTTACGGCCACGGTGGTTCGGGTTTAACACTCTCGTGGGGCAGTGCGGACGAAGTCATGAAGTTGCTTGGATACTCGTAGGACAATCCAAGTAACTAATGAGGGTTTTTGCAATCGGTACGCTTTACGCGATTTTTTTGATTTACTGAGCCCTGAGACGATAGCGATTTTTGTCCAACCGCTCTAGTAGGTTTCGCTGCGCATGTCAAATCCCTTAACGCGTTCTGCTACAGGTAAAAACCGCATTTGCCAAAGTGGGAAGATCGCCAATATGGATTGCGTCACATGCTAAACTAGTGTCTGGCTATCTTACCAAAGCCATCTTTTAGACCCACAAACAGCCTCCCTTGGAATTAACTCTCTTTCTAGGTGCTTCCTATGAACACGAACAAAAGTACTGCTTACTGCGCTCGGATGATTGCGATGAAATTTACGTTGTCATTTTTTGTTGGTTGCCTCTTGTGCGTCGAAGCAATTGGCGAAGAACCGCTTGTCAATGAAGCGACTGCGGCACTTAAAAAAGCGGTCGCGTTCTTTCATAATCAAATCGCAGTCGAAGGGGGCTATGTTTACCAAGTAAGCGAAGACCTCCAATTCCGTGAAGGAGAAGGCATCGCAGATCCTAAAACGGTATGGGTTCAGCCTCCAGGAACACCGGCGGTTGGATTAGCGATGCTTGAAGCTTATCAACGAACTGGCGAACCGACTCTATTGAAAGCGGCTACTGATGCGGGGCACTGCTTGGTGAGAGGCCAGCTACAGAGTGGTGGTTGGCAAGCTCATATCGATTTCGCGCCCGAGTTGAGACCCAAGATGGCGTACCGTGTTGAAAGTGCAACAACCAAGAAGTCAAAGAACTACTCATCTTTTGATGACGACAAAACACAGTCGTCCGTGCGATTCCTCAGCCAGCTCGACGCGGCTCTCGAGTTTCACGATCCGAAGATTCACGAGTCTGTCTCATACGCCCTGGATTCAATACTAAAGAATCAGTTTCCAAACGGTGGCTGGGCACAAACATATGACAAAGTGCCCAATCCCGATTCCTATCCGATTCGAAAAGCTTCGTATCCTGAAACATGGCTTCGTAAGCATCCTGGTGAAGACTATTGGCTCTATTACACACTCAACGACAACAATATAACTCGCACAGTCGAAACACTTTTCAAAGCCTCCGAGATTTATCCCGATCCTCGGTATCGCCAAGCTGCACTCAAGGGTGCCGATTTTTTACTGTTAGCACAAATGCCCGAGCCACAACCCGCATGGTCTCAGCAATACAACTTCGAAATGCAACCCGTGTGGGCTCGCAAGTTCGAGCCGCCTGCGGTTTCAGGTTTGGAGTCGCAATCAGTGATTAAAACATTGCTCAACGCTTACGTCGAATCGGCAGATCGCAAGTACCTAGAACCGATCCCACGAGCTCTCGAATATCTCGAATCATCCGTCCTACATGATGGAAAGATTGCGAGATTCTATGAACTGCAAACGAATCGACCTTTGTATATGAATCGTGAATACGAACTCACGTATTCGTCAGATGATCTTCCAACTCACTACGGCTTCATCGTTAAAAATGATCTCGCGAAACTTCGCAGGGACTATGAAAAAGTTTCGCAGATGAATGCGTCAAAGTTGGACGCGCTCCGGCTAGCAAAACGAGCAGATAGCCAAAAAGAAGTCCCTTCCGAAGCAGAAGTACGACGCATTATCGAATCGATGGACTCACGTGGTGCATGGGTCGAATCGGGTAAACTTCGGTATCACAAAGGCAACGAAAAAGAACAAGTAAATCGAGTCATTACCAGCGAGACATTTATCGTAAACCTTAACACGCTCGCTCGCTATCTAGCCAGTGCGCGAAATTCAAATGTAGAGCCCCAGTAGAACCTAAACGGGACGTAATCGCACAGAAAATACTTCGATGGGCCAGGGCTTTTCATTGTTCTCTGTACGCAATTAACAATTAGTCGTCGAACGATAGCTTCGGTTTTCATATATCAACCGTGCCCATCGGCCATCGAAAAAATGAATAGTTTTTAAAGCCTATCTGCGTTGTTTAATGGGCTTGCGAATGACGCGAGTCTAAGTAGGTTAGCGATAATCGTAAGTTTTGAACTTTTCCGAATTTTTTGTCAGACTCTGAATAGTCTTGATTATTAGGTTCTGGATAAACGATCAATCGATTCCGTTACGTGGTAATAGCATCGGGCTACATAGTTAAAACTTTGGCTACATATTTCAATTCCGATCAAGCGATAGACGTAGGGGACGAACTCATCAATCTTCTTAATCCGACGGCGAGCCAAGTAGCATTGAACGCCGCAGGAATTGCTATTAAAGCGCTTGCGCTGAGTTTCAGCGGCCACCAATTATTCTGTGGCAAAGACGTAATTGTTGGAATCTTCAATAGCAAGATTCGGCTATGCGAATTGACACAGCCAGGCATTGCACTCGCAGCATTGGCCCGTGAAATGAGTATCGACAACCGGCTAATACTCGCAGAATTTCTTGTCAATTCGCTCATTCGTCAGTCGGGTACAAGCGAGAGCGTTACCTTTTCTCGCCTGAGTTGTGTTGACGAGATTCGCGAGTTCATGCTGCAACGTTTTGAAGAGTTGCTTTTTCATGATGGTAAGCATGTCTTCCAGGTAGCCGATGAATCAAAGGTGGCATCAACCCCTTCCGATGCTCCCAAGCCTTAACCACCGGCACGGCGTTTCAAAAATCTACATGACACTTCTGCGTGGAACGCCCAGAACTGGCCTGACTTTGACCTCGAAGCGACGGGCGACTTCGGGTTGAGTTTTATCGCATCAATTCCGCGATGCCTTCAATTAGACGATCAACATCGCTGGTCGAATTGTAGCCGTGAACGGCGGCTCGCAAGAAGCCGTGACGGACGCTCAGTACAACATTGTGTTTTAGCAAGTGTGTACGGACCGCAACGCTATCGATACCTGGAAGTGTGAATGGAACGATTCCTGAGTGGCAGTTGGGATCGTCGGTACGATAAGCACTTGCTCCAATACGACGTAGCGATTCCACCAAGTAGTTGCAATGATCAGTGATCGAAGTGGTGAGCGGTCTACCAGCTTCAGCCAAATTGCACTCGCGAAGCAACTCGATACTTGTCCCCAAGGCCAGTTGCCCTGGCATGTTTACGGAGCCTCCTTCGTAACGCTGTGAGTTTGCCTTAAGCTGCGATGCTTCGGGAGAAAAATGATGCGAGTTGACAACACTGTTCCATCCAACCATCGTCGGCTGAAGCCAATCCAAGTTTTTCTCGCGAATGTAAAGTAGCCCAGCTCCTTCGGGACCAAGCATCCACTTGTGCCCATCTGCGGCGAGGAAATCTATCGGGATTGATCGAACCGATAACGGGAAGGCCCCGAGCCCTTGAATCGCATCGACGAACAACTTGACTCCTCGTGCATGCAGGCACTCGCACAACGCAGCAAGATCGCAACGAAATCCCGACGAGTAGCTAACCCAACTGACGGATACAATTTTCGTAGTGTGATCTACCAGCGGCAGGATATGATCAACCATCGAAACGTTGGAGCAAGCCTCGATGGGTGGCATGGGTGCGATGCGAACCTCGACGCCTCGGCGGGCTAGCATTTTCCAGGGAAGGAGGTTGCTCGAGAATTCATTGCTGGGAACGATCAGGCTATCTCCCGTTTGCCATGGAACTCCGCTGGCGATGGCGTTAATCCCGAAAGTAGTGTTGGGAACAAGTGCGATTTCGGATTCGCTAGCATCCAAGAGACCGGCGACTTGGGCTCGCGTCGCTTCCACGTCACGCGCCCACTGAGGCCAAAGCGTATCCCCTTGGGTAGCGATTTGATTGGCCCAAGATTCAATTTTTCGAGCGGAAACTGCCGGAATTGGCGACACGGCGGCATGGTCAAAGTAGGCAAAACGCTCGGCGATCGGCATCTCGGCTCTAAGGTTTCGACCGGCTTTCACAACAGTTGCAAGCGTTTTAACCATTACGGACGGAGCTCGATTTTGGGAGTTCGAGGAAAAAATACCGATAACCCTTCGTACGGGTGACATATCGATAAGTTCAACTATACTAGCCGTTTAGCTGTCGAATCGGAACCAGTTGGTTCCGTGATGTTCCTCCGAGGTCGTGAATGCCCAAAATCTTGTGCCTAACCGGGCTCGTAGTTTCCGGCTTAATTGCTTTGCTCTTCCTCATGGATTTGGGCTTTGGAATGCTGGGTATTGTGAACTTAGCCCCCTTCAAGATGATTAGCCCGTTGATGGACGGTGTCATGCTTGTCTCCAGCGTAGTTCTGGGCGTTTTGAGCTGGACCAGCCTTCGTGAGCTGAAATAACGCTCTATTCCAGGCTTCTCGCACTCCGAGCTTTGATTTTCTTTAGAAAACCATTCTTGAAAGCCGAACTTCTTCTCTGTGTGGATAGATAATCCGCACAAACGCGATCACCGGAACCCCGGAGTCCTGCAAAACCTCAATTTTGAGTTGGTTCGCCGTCTGCGATATCCAATAGCATGCCTTCACAAGTTGCCGGTTCATCGATGAATTCAACTCAAAACTATAGACATGCTTGCTCGCGATTGGCAATCGCACTAGCAAGCCTTACCGCGATAGCGCGAGCATCTGAACCAATTCCTTCGGACCCGCCGATCGCGGTCATCCAGTGGGAAGACGCGGACACAAACAGAATTGATGTCGATTCTTTGTATTCAAAGATTCTCGCGCTTGAAGAGGCTGAGCTGAAACGATCGGCAAGCGAAACCACGGCTGCAGAAAAAAAGGTTGCGGGAGACTTTAATGAGAAATCCGATTCAGAGAAAGCACCCGAGAACTGGACCGAACGATCCAAAGAAAAATGGAACGTCAAGCTCGGTGGTCATATTCAAATCGACAGTATTAATTGGGCGAACGCTTCCCCGAGCATAGTTGCGTTGCCTCCCAACCCGGGTCCGACAAACTACGTGGCCTTTAGAAGATTGCGATTGGTCGCCGATGGGACTGGATATGGTGTCTATGTCTTTCGTCTTCAATTGACACTCGAGCCCGAGACGGTCGGCAATACTCAAACAGATAATACTACCGCCAACATTAAAGACGCATACGTTTCCGTCAACGAGATTCCAGCTCTGGGACGAATGAGGCTTGGGCACTTCTTCGTGCCTTTTAGTTTAGAGCAAGTTACTAACGATACCAATAACATCTTTCTAGAGCGGTCGATCCCCACACAAGGAATCTTTGCAGCTGATCGCGAGATAGGTGTCGCGTTTTATAACTGCACTGAAGACAAGCGTGTGACTTGGACCACTGGGTTGTTTTACGACAGTATAAATGAGGCAACAAAGATCCTGATCGATGATAATCAGGGATTGCGTTTAAGCGGTCGTTTTACTTGTCTTCCGGTCTATAACCCGCAATGTGAAGGAAGATACCTAATCCACATTGGATTCGGAATTCTCCACACAGAGGACCAAGATGATCGCGTTCGATTTCGGGCCCGTCCGCAAATTCATCAGGGACCAAGACTAATATCCACACCGCTTCTCGACGCGAGCAGCTTCACCACTGGAAACATCGAGTTCGCATCGGTCATGGGCCCCGTTACGATCCAGAGCGAAGCCTTCCTGTCACAAGTCAACCTGACGTCACTACCAGCTGAATCTATCTTTGGGGCTTATGCACACTTAAGCTACTTCGTCACCGGTGAGAACCGGCAGTTCGATGCCTTCGGTCAGCACGGACCACAATTCGGACGCAATACACCGAAGGCAAATTTTCTGTGGACCAAAGGCTACTTCAGTCCTGGTGCCGTCGAATTGAAGGCTCGCTGGTCAACCCTCAATTTCGATAGCGTCAATAGCGGACAGTACAACGATTTGACTCTTGGAACCAACTGGTACTGGACGGATCGAATGCGCTGGATGTTCGACTACATTCATCCTTTAACAAGCGAGCAAGCAGTCTTCGGATCGACACGCTCCGATATTCTAGGACTACGATTCGACGTAAATTGGTGAGCCTCTGTCGGGCCTGATAAAACGGGGATCTATCCCTGAGCCGTTGAGCGCTAGCTCCGGGTTCCCCCGGGTAATTCTTCAAACCATCGATCGCCGCGCGTCACCCGTGGCTAGCTCCATCGGCCCAGCCTCAATCCACTTGCATTAAGTGTTTCTGGAAAAACTCTAATCGTCGACGTTGGCCGTACTTGCCACCGTCGCTGTGCCCCATGCCTGGAATGACTAACATTTCAAAGTCTTTGTCGGCTTTCACAAGTGCGTCGACCAATCGCAGCGTTGACTCGGGAGGAACATTTGAATCAAGTTCACCTACGATCAACATCAAATGACCTTGGAGCAAATGAGCGTTGTCAATGTTCGAACATTCAGAATAGTGCTTCAAAACCGGATAGCCCATCCACTGCTCATTCCACGAGGCTTTATCCATCCGGTTATCATGACAACCGCATGACGCAACAGCTGCTTTGTAGAAATCGCCGTGAAAGAGGAGCGCGCCCGCTGCGTTCTGTCCACCAGCCGATGTCCCATAGATTCCAACCCGATTCATATCCAAAGCCGGATGCTTTTTTGCTGCGTCTTGAATCCATCGGATGCGATCGGGGAAGCCGGCGTCTTTAAGGTTTTTCCAACACACATCATGAAATGCTTTGGAACGTTGAGCTGTTCCCATACCGTCAATTTTGACGACGACAAATCCCCGATCCGTCAAATCAGAATACCAACGTGATGGGCGGAAGCGTTTTGGAACATGCGCATCGTGTGGTCCTGCGTAGATGTCTTCGATGATCGGATAGTGCTTGGTCGGATCAAAATTCTTGGGACGGCAAATGATTCCCCAGATATCTGTCTTGTCGTCGCGGCCCTTTGTTGAAAAAACTTCAGGCGCGGTCCATCCAGATTCTGTCAGTTCGGTGATGTCCGCTGTCTCAAGCTGGCACACTAATTGACCATCCATTTCGCGACGCAGTTCATGAACGGGAGCTAAGTCAACTCGTGAAAACGTATCGATAAAAAAGCGACGATCCGGTGAATAAGCGATTGAATGCGTCCCATTGCCTGCCGTTAAAACAGTCAAGTCTGTCCCATCAAAATTGACTCGACAGAAGTGCAACAAGTACGGGTCTTGGTCAGGATAGATACCACTTACTTGAAACCATATTTGACGGCTCGCTTCATCAATCCGATCGATACTACGAACGATCCAATTTCCAAAAGTGATTGGCGTTTGTTGATCGGTTTTTGTTTGAACGAGATATAGATGTCGCCATCCATTTTGCTCAGAGAGATAAATGATTTCATCGGATCTATCGAGCCATGAAACGATCGGTAGATCTTTTTGTGAATTGTGGGCAGTCCAAATAAACGTCTCGGACTGCTCGTCAATAATGTTACGAGATACGCCCGTTTGAGCGTCTACTTCGACGAGACGAAATCGTTGATGACCTCGGTCTATCTTTTCATAGGTAAAGCTTTTGCCATCCTTACTCCAACGAACTCCAGGTTGTCCAAAGTCGATAGGATCGACATCGATTTTTACTTGCTTGTTTGTCTCGGTTGAGATTAGCGTTGGTTGATAAGAAGTAAATCGATCGCCTGGAAGCGGATACTCTCGAGAGGTCAATTTAGCCAAACTACCGTCAGTAGGTGAAGATTCGATGAGGTGAACCTGGGTGTTTTCGCCTGGCGTAATTTGAAAGGCGACCAAAAACTTTGAATCGGGCGACCACTCCAGTAAACCGTAGGGCACGTCTGCGGTTCCATCGCTTGTGACACAAATCTCATTTGCCGTGTCATCAAGATCGATGATATAGATGTTTCCATCCCGAACAGAATACTTCCACTGACCATCGGGAGATAGTTCGCCAGTGAGTGCAGGGCGTCGTGACTTTCGTAATTGAGACTTTTTGACCGATTTTTTCAGAGCCGCGTCCACCAAAGCGACCGATTCACCTTCACCTGCAACAAAGTACGCGAGTGTTTTTTCGTCTAGAGTTGTAGCTTCCCAAACATGTCCCTCAAACGTGTGTTGGTCGCGACTTTTCCCCGCCTCCAAACGGCCATAGCTTCGTCGCTTGCCATCCTGAATCCAGAACCATTGAATGGCATCATCCCGAATGTTTTTCAGTCGGATTACGGTCTCTTCACCCGACAACTCCGGTGCATCGCGGTGGTTTTCAACCTTTTCAGCCAGTGCGATACCTTCGATTGGCAACCCTTGAGTGGATTGCTTCAGCAGTGTGTAATTTTCGGAATCGCATTCCCATCGGCTGCCGTAAGCATCGAATGAGAATCGCTTGTCGTCGAATCGAAGGCGTTGAATTGAAAGGCTTTCCGCGGAGGCGTCCGCAACGCCGGCAGATCGCAATGCATCGGCTAATCGAGCATGATCAAAAGCGGGTGACCTTGTGCCATTTTCTGCATCGACAAAAACATATTCGGTTCGATTGCCTCGCAGGTCATTGCGATAGCAAAAGGAGTTGTTTCCCTCCGTCCAACTTGCGCGAATTTGGTCCTTGTACACCTCTTTTGAATGCGCCGCCGCAGGGATCGTGAGGCAGAACAGGATGGCAATTTGAAGCGTGCAAAGAAGTTTCAGCATAAATGTCACACTTGGGAAGCAATGCTTTGTTTACATTCTCGGGTTTTCTGAAGGGCATCTGGCACGCGCGCGAATTTCCGTTTTAACGAACATTTAGTCCGGAAATAAATCCGGGAATCTAACGTTACGAAAATGCTATTGGGAAGCCGTTGGAAGGAATTCTGGCTGACCGGTGATTTCAAAGCCGAGGTCGGAAATCATATCGTAGTCGTCCGAAGGGGCTTGGCCTTCGGTTGTAAGATAGTCGCCGACAAAAATACTGTTGGCGATCATTAATCCGAGTGGTTGAAGCGATCGTAAGTGCCGCTCTCGACCGCCTGCAATTCTCAGTTCGCTTGTTGGATTCACGAACCGCATCAAAGCCAGAGCGCGAATGCAATCGCGGGGATTCAAGTATTCTTTTTGCTCGAGCGGCGTTCCATCAATCGCGTGCAAGAAGTTCAGCGGGATCGACTCGACGGATAACTCACGAAGTTCCATCGCCATCTTGACAATGTCTTCATGCTTTTCGCCCATTCCGATAATGCCGCCACTGCACAGTTCCATGCCGGCAGCCCTTACGTTCTTCAGAGTATCGACACGATCTTGGAAAGTGTGAGTCGAGCAAATCTTCTCGTAGTGTTCGGGACTGGTATTGAGGTTGTGATTGACTTTATCGACACCCGCATCCTTCAAACGTTTAGCTTGGTCGGGGGTTAGCAAACCTAAGCAAGCGCAGATATTGAGGCCGTACTTCTCTTTGATTTCTGGCACGATTGTCTCAACAGCCTTCATCTCGCGTTCGTTTGGAGCGCGACCGCTGATGACCATGCAGTAGGTCTTCGATTTGCGTTCGGCTGCAACGCGAGCTCCATCCATCAGCTTTTCGCGATTAAGAATGTTGTATTTTGGGATCGGAGCCGAGGAGATCTTCGACTGGCTACAGTAGTTGCAATCCTCTGGGCACAGTCCACTTTTCGCATTCATCAAAAAGTAAAGCTGGACGGTCTTTGAAAAATACTCGAAGCGAATTCGATAGGCTGCCGAGACCAGTGACATCAGTTGATTATCGTCGCTGGCAAGTATTTCTAGGGCTTCTTCGAACGAGATCTGGTACCCATCGATTACTCTGGAGGCTAAAGTATTCCAATGATTGCTTTCGGAGGTGGTACTGATATCGCTAGCGGCGCTTATAATGCTCATCGAGATTCCCTGTTAAGATAGTTAAACGAAGCACTAATTTACACCAAGTTGCTTGGCTTTTGAACGGCAATCCAAAATACGTTTTTCACTATGAGTTCAACGACTACGATTTTTGCTTCGGACGATTCGTCCATGTATTCCGCGGTCAATTCCGCTGTTAATTTCGACGGATCGAATGTCTTCTATTGCCGTGTTGGAAAGCACGGACAAATCGGTCGGTTCCGTGATATCCAACAAAAAGTCAGAGCGCGTGATGAGCAAGTGCTCGTTCGAACCCGTCGTGGCGTCGAACCAGCAACGATTTTGTCGGCGGTAAGTGCGGACCATTTCGCCGGTACGCAAGTCTCCCACACATCCGATATGGTACCTGGTCTCAGCGTTTCCAGCGACGAAGTAGATGGCAAAATCCTTCGGAAGCAAACTCCTGAGGATCAGTTGCTGCTGAAGCATTTGCTGACCTCCGCTTTATCCGCTGCGGCCAGTTGTCAGCGGTTTTTGGATCTTCAAAAAACTGGCGATTGCCTGCTTGATGTCGAGCCGATGATGGACGGAAAGACTCTTTACTTTCACTTCGTTGGTGTGCCCGAAGATGCAGTAACCGATCACCTTCAGGAGCTTGCCGAAATTTTTCAACGCGATGTTCAAGAAAGCCAATTTGCAAAGCTTTTGGAATACGGTTGCGGCCCAGGTTGTGGCACTGAGGAAAAAGGAGGCTGCGGCGAAGGTGGTTCTTGCACCGTATGTGTCATCGCAAAAGCGTGTTCTTCAAAAGCCTAAACATTTCAAAATACGATTTAGCAACGATGCTTACGCTCCGCAGTTTCTCTGAGCCGTAGCGCTAGCCTCGGGTGTCGTTCTATCTGATGGTGCATCGTTTGGTGCGCAACCCGTGGCTAGCGCCATCGGCTCAGGGGGCATCGTTCGATGCCAACACTTTGTTACGGCGGTGTGCTTCTGAAACGAACCGAATTGCATGCGTGCTTAGCTCAATATTTCTTTTACAACATATGCTGGTTCCACGCCTGTTAGCTTTGCATCGAGTCCTTGGAACTTTGCTGCGAATCGTTCGTGATCGATTCCCATAAGATGCAGAAGCGTTGCGTGGAAGTCACGTACGTGAACGGGACGATCGACAATGTTGTAACCGTAAGGACAAGTTTCACCGAGGATCGTTCCGCCTCGGACACCGCCTCCGGCCATCCACATCGTGAAGCATCGCGGATGGTGGTCGCGACCGTAGTTAGTTGCAGTCAGTTTGCCTTGCGAGTAATTCGTGCGACCGAATTCTCCACCCCAAACAACTAGCGTGTCCTCGAGTAGCCCACGCTGCCCTAAATCTTGCAACAGTGCAGCCGAAGGTTGATCGGTTTCTTTGCACTGAGTCTTCATCCCGCCGGGCACGCCACCATGATGATCCCACCCTTGATGATATAGCTGAACAAACTTGACTCCTTTCTCGGCCAGTCGCCTTGCGAGTAAGCAGTTGGAAGCGAAAGTGCCGGGCGTCTTTACATCAGGGCCATACATTTCCAAGGTAGCTTCGGTCTCTTGCGACAGGTCGGTCACCTCAGGGACGCTCGCTTGCATTCGGAAGGCCATTTCGTATTGCGCGATTCGGCTTTGGAGTTCGACATCATGATTTTCGGATTGCTCGATTTCGTGCAATTGCTGAAGACGGTTGAGCATTTGACGCCGACTGGCTACGTCGATACCCGGTGGATTATTCAAATAAAGCACGGGCTCTTTACCCGATCGAAATTGAACACCTTGATATCGTGCGGGTAAAAAGCCAGCTCCCCAAAGACGAGCATAAAGTGGTTGGTCTTTTTTATCTTTTGTAATAAGAACGACAAACGAAGGAAGATTTTCGTTGTCGCTACCAAGTCCATAATTGAGCCATGACCCGATACTCGGACGACCGGAGACTTGATTTCCGGTTTGAAAAAATGTGATCGCAGGATCATGGTTGATCGCTTCGGTGTGCATGGATCGAATGATCGAAAGCTTGTCAACATGTTTTGCGGTATACGGCAGTCGGTCGCTTACCCAAGCTCCACACTCGCCATGCTGAGCAAAAGGGAAGATCGAACCGGCGAGCGGTAGTATCGCTTGATTGCCAGACATGCCAGTTAATCGCTGGCCATTGCGAACCGAATCCGGAAGCGGCTTACCCTGCTGTTCGTTCAATAGTGGCTTGTAGTCCCACGTTTCAAGCTGCGAAGGTCCGCCGCTCTGAAACAAATAGATCACTCGTTTTGCAGTGGGCTTATGATGCGTGGGGTTCAGCGCGCCGCGCGATGGGATACCTGCTGCGACACCCGCTTGGATAGCAAGTTGCGATTCGTTCGCATGCGACTGCGAAACGAAGTTGCGAGAAACCATATTTCGAGATAGCAAATCGGCTAAAGCAATACCGCCAAAACCCATTCCGCTTTGAAAGAGCCAATGTCGCCGATCGGTCGTTGATTGTTGCATCGAATTTGAACTGTCGTTTGTGATGTGGTTCATGATGCCTATCGCTTGGTAATGGTTTCGTCGAAAGAAATGATCGCTTCTACTACGACACTGGTTGCGGCTAGATCCTGCAAATCGATCGCTTCGGAGACTGGTTTTTCGCCAACTTCGACGAACGACTTTGCGGCATCCGAGTTCGCTGCAAAGTAAGCAAGTTGTTCATCATACAGCTTGCGAAGAACTTCTAACTCTTGATCGCTAGGGAGTCGGCTTGTGAGTCTTCGGAACGAGTCACGCCATCGTTGATCACGATCGGTTGGATGGCTTGCGATAAGGTTTTGAGCGAGGAATCTGGCTGCTTCAATGTACTGGGGATCGTTCAAAAGGATGAGCGATTGGAGGGGCGTAGAGGTGAGTTCGCGTTTGGCTGTACAAGTTTCGCGGCTTGTCGCATCGAAGGTCAGCATACTAGGCGGTGGTGCTGTTCTTCGCCAAAACGTGTAGAGACTTCGTCGATAGAGTCCATCACCTTTGGCTTGATGGTACTTTTTATTCGTCCCAGCTTCTTCCCATAATCCAGCAGGTTGATAAGGCATGACACTCGGACCACCAATCGTGCGAACCAACAAATCGCTTGCAAGTAAAACGCTATCGCGAACTTGCTCAGCCGATAAACGATGTCGTGGACCGCGGGCGAGTTGTTTATTATCTGGGTCGCTTTCGAGAAGACTTAAATCGCGTGGGACTGACGACTGTCGATAGACCGACGAGAGTACAATTTCGCGACAAAGTTGCTTCGTGTCCCATCCTTGATCCATGAACCACCGAGCGAGCCAATCGAGCAATTCCGGGTGCGT
>JANODQ010000027.1:0-5903 GCA_031412775.1 Pirellulaceae bacterium
GCGTCAGGCCGATGCCGTTCAAGCAACGCCAGCATCCCAGGAGTGTGAGCAATGTCACCGATGTTAACCGTCTGCCAAGAAGATCGAAGCAGAATACGTGTGGCCGGTTTATCTTGAGCTCGCAGTTGTGAAGTCGCAGACAACGCGAGTACAGATTGAAGGAACGTGCGACGAATCATTTAAGACCCAATAATTTAAAGTGGAGAGTAAAGAAGACAACGAATCTTGCATCAGAGTTTAACTCAACGACCGCCTATCATCCACGCTATGTAGCAACCCAGAAGCAGCGTGGGCGAATGAAATCTGAGTCAATATCGCTAGCCACGGGTTTCGACTAAAGAAACCTGAGCCGATGGCGCTAGCCACGGGTTTCGACTTTGCCGCAATTTGCCAGATAGCACCCGAGGCTTGCGCAGCGTATTAGCAGGGATTTTATTGCTAAACTCCTGAACTTTCTGAGCAATATCCGGAATGATTTTCTCAAGAGACTTCGAGTAGGTTGAAACCAGCCCGCTTTCAGATCGATCAACCCAAAGCACTGCCCAGTCGTTTTCATCTGCGAGTCGCAAACCATCCTTGCTTCCGAGGACCATCATGCATGTGGCGATCGCATCAGCTAGCGCGGCGTTACTTGCCACGACAGAACAGGAGGCTGTTGAGTGTGTCACCGGGCGACTGGTTTTTGGATCGATGGTATGCGAGTAACGAGCATCGTTATGCATAAAGAAATTTCGGTAGTCCCCGCTGGTTGCAAGAGCAGCATCCGAAAGCCCAATGACCAACGCGATCGACCTTTTGAAATCTTGCGGTGATTCGATTCCGATTTGCCACGGCTCAGTCGCATGGCGGTGCCCTCGTGTAACGATCTCGCCCGCAATTTCCACAAAGCTGTCCTGAATATTGTGACGCTCCAGCAAATCACTTACGCGGTCTGCTCCATGTCCCTGTGCGATCGCCGAGAGATCGATGCGCAACTTCGGTAGTAACTTTCGTAAGCTTGGTGGACTCAGCCGTACCATCAAGTTTTTGTATCCGACAAGTTTTTTTGCTGCTTCGATTTCATCATCTGAAGGAATACTCTCACGTCGCCTTATGGGTCCGAATCCCCACAGATCGACAACAGGCCCCACCGTCACATCGAATGCCCCATCAGAAACATGAGCGATCTTCTGCGCAAGCTGTACAACTTCGGCTGTTTCCGAAGAGACCGAGAACCACTCGGACGTTTCCGAGCGATTGAAACGCGATACCTCGGAGTCTTCACGGTAGGTAGACATCTGAGCGTTTACCGTTTCAAGCTCATCATCAATTAGCTGATGGATAACTTGTTGATCCGCACATTGATCGCTGGGCCGATAGCGAACACTATATGTTGTCCCCATCGTCTTGCCATTCAGAACGAGGTGACCAACCTGAGCTATATGGTCTATCTTATCTTGCTGTGGCTCCGATCGACAACCACCGCAAACGCTCAACGACGCAGCAGTCCACAGCGACAATAAGTTCGCCTGCAAGAATCGCGTTGAGCGCAATTCCCAAAAAGCCAACGACTTCCTAGCTCTGGATGTACTCGCGGAGATAGTGATTCTCAACAACCAACGAATCATATTGGGCTTTCACAATGTCGCCAATCGAGATCATTCCAGCCAACCGCCCATTATCCATGATCGGAAGATGGCGAACACGACGACTGGTCATCGTACCCATGATATCGTTTACGTTGTCGTTCGGCTCGCCAGTCACCATTTCACTGGTCATTTGTTCGTGGACAAAGACTTCGCCTAGAGGCCGTCGCGAATCAGCGATGACTTTCATGATGTCTCGCTCGGTAATGATTCCATAAATGGATTCTCCATCAGATACTAGTAGCGATCCAATGTTGAAGTTAACCAACCGGTCAACCGCTTCAGCGAGCGTCGCATCGGGAGAGATTTGGTAAACCGAATCGCCTTTTCGGCTGAGAATTTCTTGAACTCGCATAGTGAGACCTCGAGAGTAAGGTGTAACGGTCCTCTTAGGTGGTTCAACTAGTATTATCCCGAACGTGAAGCATATACAAACACTAAGCGATACGGTATAAAAACAAACTTAAACCCACAAAAGCTGCTTACGGTAATTTTAATTGCCGCAATGCAGCTACGCAAGCCCATATTTCTCGCTAGTTTGTCCGGTTTTGACATCGGCTTTTAATTCACTTCAACGACAACCGCATGTGGCATTAACAGGCTACTATGAAGGTTAGGTCTGGCTGGTAACTCACTCTCCACTGTTAGGCAATTAAGTTAGGCAATTAAGATGATTAAATCGACTTGGTCTGCTATCACACAAAGTCTTTCCACGGCTAGCTTGCTTTCCCTGGTGGTAATCAACGGATTACACGCAACTTGTCAGGCAGTCGAACTCGCTGCGAAGAAGCCAAATATCATTTTCATCATGGCGGATGACCTCGGATATACCGATGTCGCAAGCTTTGGCAGCAAGTACTACGAGACCCCCAACATCGATCTTTTGGCGTCACAGGGTACTAAGCTTCTCAATCACCATCATTGCCAAAACTGCACTCCCACCAGAGCAGCTTTAATGAGCGGTCAGTACGGGGCGCGTACCGGAGTTTACACCGTCGGAGGAACGGATCGTTTTGATTGGAGTTCGCGTCCGCTTAAGCCGGTCGATAACGTTACGGAACTACCGCTTGATCGAGACATATTTGCCAAGCAACTCAAGGAAGCAGGCTACGTCACCGGCATGTTCGGGAAATGGCACATCGGCGAGAAGGGTGACTACCATCCAAGCAATCGCGGCTTCGACGAGGCGATCGTGAGCGCAGGTAAGCACTTCGAATTCGCTACCTCGCCGAAGACAGAGTATCCTGACGGAACCTATCTAGCAGACTTCTTAACTGACAAAGCAGTCGACTTCATTACTCGCAATCAAGAGAAGCCCTTCTTTCTATATTTGCCGCATTTTGGAGTTCACTCGCCACACGACGCCAAAGCTGAACTGATCGAAAAATTCAGGCCTAAGCCAGGCGTGGGTGGGCACGATAATCCAACTTACGCAGCCATGATTTACTCGGTCGACGAAAGCGTGGGGCGTATCATGAAGACCTTGGACGAACTGAAGCTAGCGGATAGCACGGTGCTGATCTTCACGAGTGACAACGGTGGGGTCGGCGGCTATGAACGAGAGGGAATCAACAAAGCCAATGACATCACCGACAATGCACCCCTTCGAAGCGGCAAAGGAAGCCTGTACGAAGGGGGAACTCGCGAACCCTTTGTTGTTCGATGGCCAGGCGTTACGAAGCCCGGCACCACGTGCAATGTTCCGACGATCCATGTTGATATTTTTCCAACAATGCTTGAGCTTGCAGGTGCTCCGAAACCTCGTCAACAGCTAGATGGCGAGAGCCTTGTAAAGCTCTTTCGTGATTCCGATGGCAAGCTTCAGCGAGACGCCATCTTCCAGCACTTTCCAGGCTATCTCGGTGCCGGGGCGGATACTTGGCGAACGACTCCGGTAAGCCTAGTACAAATAGGCGATTGGAAACTGATGGAGTTTCTTGAGGACGGTCGATTGGAGCTTTACAATCTCAGCAGAGATATTGGCGAATCAAAGAACCTCGTGCTGGAGATGCCGGAGAAGGCGAAAGAATTGCACGATAGGTTGGTCGCATGGAGAACCGAATTGAATGCACCGATGCCGACCAAAAACGACGGCTCGGCAGCAAAGCCCAAAGCCCGCGGAAAAGCCAAAGGAAAAAAGAAGGCTGCGTAGCGATTTCGTTCGAATTGTTTGGAAAAAGCCAAATAAAACGAGGCAACCCATTGCGGGACGATATCGACTGTTCGTACGATTGAATTTCCCGCCTCGTAATTGAATACGACTCTCTCTCCCGTCCGATCGCTTCAATCATGCCAACGCATCTAACGTATCGAAAGCTTTCTTCGTCGATCTTTTCTTCGTCGATCTTTTTGCTTTCGATATCAATTCTATGGCCGTCGTTTATCGTGGCTCAAGGTACGCTTGTCCTGAGCGATGATTCGCAAGGAATGCCACTCGTCTTTAGCGAAGACTTCGAACAAGGGCGTGACAAGTGGGAAACAACCGATGATGCCTCTTGGTATCTTCACGATGAAGCTGGCAACAAATCGTTCGGGCTGAACAAACGCAAGAGCGCCTACGAGCCGAAGGTAAGAAGCCCTCATAACATTGCTCTGATCAAGGACGTGCGAGTGTCGGACTTCGTTCTTACCTTTAAAGTCAGAAGCACTAAGGACACCGGTAACCATCGCGATTGCTGCGCTTTCTTCAGTCACCAAGACCCTGATCATTTTTACTATGTTCATTTAGGCGCGAAACCAGACCCCGCAAGTGGGCAAATCATGATCGTCAACGCCCAGCCACGTCGACCACTGACTGATAACAAACGAGAAGTCCCATGGGACGACAAATGGCATCATGTCAAAGTCGTTCGCGATAGCACGGCAGGAACGATCGCAGTCTATTTTGATGACATGCATTCGCCCCATCTAACCGCAACCGACAAGACCTTTGGAAAAGGTCGAATCGGTATCGGATCATTCGACGACATGAACGACTTCGACGACGTTCGTTTGTACGGCAAGTAAGTGGCAACTGTAAAAATTTTGGTCCTACCTCTTATTGGAATCGCAACAGATGAAGAAACTATTATTAGTACTCGCCTTGTGTGTTCTTTCGTCGAATCTTCTCGCTCAAGAGCAAGCCACCCCAAAGGCAGCTCCCAAGGCTACCCCCGGCGGAGCCAACAAGGCTGGGGCAAAAACAAAACAGCCCCCCGAGCGTCCAACTCCAACCTACGCGGATGTTGTTTACGGCACAGATTCAGAACGACAAAAGTTTGACTTCTGGAAAGCCAAATCGGAGAAGCCCACACCGGTTGTCCTCTTGATTCACGGCGGCGGATGGATGAACGGTGATAAAACCGGATATGGAACTCGACAAATCAAGCCATTTCTTGATGCGGGAATCTCGGTTGCTGCAATCAACTATCGATTTATTCCACAGGCGATGGAACAAAAAGTAGAACCGCCAGTAAAAGCATGCTTACACGATGCCGCACGTGCTTTGCAAACCATTCGCTCCAAAGCGAGCGAATGGAATATCGACCCAAATCGTATCGGTGCAACGGGTGGTTCTGCAGGCGCATGTACATCGCTATGGCTTTCGTTGCATGATGACCTAGCAGACCCGAGCAGTTCCGACCCGATCGCAAGGCAATCAACTCGACTCCAATGCGCGGCCGTCACAGGAGCTCAAACTTCGTTAGACCCCATCGAGCTTCGTAAATGGATCGCCAATTCAACTTATGGTGGACACGCATTCGGATTTACAAGCAAAGGACGCGGACGAGCAGAAGAATTCGCGTTGCTCACCGAGAACCGCGAGAAAGTCCTCCCGTGGATCATGGAGTATTCTCCGATGGCTCTGATTTCAAAAGATGATCCGAAGCTGTTCCTTGAGTATCCGAACCAAAAGAAGGAACCGGTACTCGGTGGCACCGAAGCGGACCCAACGCATTCGGCACTTTACGGCATCGAGTTTGCAAAGCGTTGCAAAGAGATCGGTGTCGATTGCGTCGTGACCTACCCAGGTGCGAAAAATCCTGATTTTGATACGTCCACTGACTTTCTGCTGAAGCATTTGCAATCTGCCCAATAGTAATCCAGTAGTAATCCGATAGTAATTCGTCAATAGTAAGCCGACAGTATTCTTGCCGTAAGCTGTTGAAATGCGTTCACATCCTTACCTTATCGCTTCCTCTCCCAACGTTAGATAAATCTATGAAAATCGTCTTCCCGTTAATTGCACTAGCGATAATGACTCAGTTCGGAAACGCGGCCGTATCCAGTGAGGCATCA
>JANODQ010000028.1:0-2909 GCA_031412775.1 Pirellulaceae bacterium
GCCATCGATGACTTAAAACAGGTTACGGAAAAAACCAACGATCAAACCGTTGATTCATTAAGAGTTGCATTGCGACACATCGAGAAAAGCTGGGTGACTCGATCGACGGAGCTTCAATCGGACATAGAAGAACTTATAAAACAAATCGAAGAGTTGAAGATGCTGGACAATCGCGAGTGGGTGGCCGGCAATGAACCTGTCCGCCAATCCGTTCAAAGCCAGATCCAAATACTAACTAAACGAAAAGCGGATCTTGCAGAACTTCTGAAATGGATGAAAGATTTTGAATTGAATCAACTTGCAAAGGTTCGAGAACCACACACAGTTGATATGTCCGAAGTGATATTTGAACCCAAAAAAACACCCGCTGATGAGCCTGTCCCGAGTGAGAGTAAATAGGTTGCCCGCGAATGACGCGAGTGGACGCGGATGTTTGGGGGCGGGTTTTTGTTGGCTTTAGGTTCGCGTTTTTGTGTCGCTGCGAGATTATGTAAAAATCGCGTCTGCGGAGAGACGCTGCTACGTGATTGTTTGGAATTCATTCGCGTAAATCCGCGTTATTCGCGGGCAAGTATTCGCAGTTCGCGATGTTGTAACGAGTTTCTTAAGAAAACACGGTTTGCCATAGCACCCGAAAGGCAGAATGAATCGGTCTCCAAGCGGCTAGCCAAATTGCCGTGCTGATCCAAAGTGTGCCGATGGGGCCGAAAGCGAGGAACCTTTCAACTGGTTTGGCCCAGAATCCGACAAGACTTGTCGTTAAGTAAATGGCAAAACGGATGAGCATGTTGAGAAGCAGAATTCCCGCTACGGCCTGATATCCGAGCGCCGTCCCGATCATCAAGCACGAGCCGAGCCACATGCTGAGTGGGGTTGTCGACGTGGGCTCGCCAGGGGCGTTGCGCGGAAAGAGAAACGTTGCGATACCCAGAAAGATGCTGACTGTCATTCCGATCGCGACTGTTGCTGCCGCTATTGAACGGGATATCAAGTGATGTCCGTGATCATCGGTTTCGCTTGGAGTCACTTCCATTGGTCGGGTAATCGGCAGAACAACTAAGTCGGGAGTCATTCCGATCGCGATTAACGTTACGATAATTCCTAAACCCCAAGCCCAAACCGGCAATTTTCCATTGGCATAATTAGTAAGTGCAGCAGTAAAAAGAATCAGAAGCAACCAAGCGTGCAAAAATGCAAACGCAAACACGATCGATTCCATAAGTCGCAGGTTTACCGGTAATCCATAGGGCATAACCTGTTGATGCACCGAAGGGAGGTTGGCTCCGTGACTGAGGATGGTTGAGACAAATATCGAGAGCAATAGCAAACCACCAATCGCTTCGAAAATCGGGTAACGCGGTGAAATTCGAACGTGACACGAGCGGCAGCGGCCCTGTAAATGAATCCAGCCAAGGATTGGGAAGTTATCACGCTTCTCAATGGCGACTCGACAGTAAGGGCAAAAGGAATGTCCTGTGACCGGTAAGCCCGCTGGCAGTCGATAGGCAACGACGTTTAAGAAGCTGGCGATGCAGCAACCGACAATGAACACCCACATTCCAAGCAGCCATTCGAAGCCTCGGCAAATCAAAAAGTCATTGACTTCAATTGACGAGGAAAATCCTCTGCCATTTTGCAAGTAGGCGATAGAGCTTCCACCTATCATGACGCTGCTAAGTGCGATCAGTCCAATACCGACCCAAAGATAGACCCACGCCCACCATCGAACACGTCGAAAAAGCATCGTTCTCGAAAGAAATCGCCGCTTCTTATGGTTATTGCTTGATCCGACTTCGATGGATGGCGATGTCGAAAGAGATGTTTCGGAATTGTTTTCCAATGATTTCTCGCACATGCCTTCGGCGGGTGTTTCATTCGTGAATTGCTCGGGCATGGAAAGCTTGATCATCTGCTAAAGTACGTTTCAGGTGGTCCAAGGGGCGACGATCAGTCGCTCATCGGGTTCCGCTGGCCATATCATACTCAATTCGTGTCGCCCTTGGAGTTAACTTGCTGTGCAATCGGTGCCGCCCGTTCGAGTCCGTTCGCTGAACAATCAAACTGTTAGACCAGGTAGTGAATTCGTTTTGTATTGGATGACTGCTTATCGTCGAACGCGATTTAACTTTGCATTACAACGAGCAGTCGATTGGTCCGAGGAGCTTGGTAAACCACTTGTCATCCTGGAAGCCCTTCGCACGAACTACCGATGGGCAAGTGATCGATTTCACCAATTTATCATCGATGGCATGATCGATAACGCGCTGGCCATTGAGAAGACCAACGCAAGTTACTTTTCGTATGTCGAGCCCGCTTCAGGTGAAGGAGCCAACTTGGTTCGTACGCTTGGGCAGCATGCGTGTGTCATTATTAGCGACGACTATCCGTGCTTTTTTCACCCGACGATGTACGATCGAATTGTTCGGAAATGGGGGACAGCCGTTGAGTTGGTCGATAGCAACGGCTTGATGCCCATGCGGGCGACTGATCGGACATTTACGGTCGCTCATTCCTATCGCCGGTTCATGCAGAAAGAGATACCAGAACACTTGAAAGAGTTTCCGGAGGAAGAGCCGCTCCGACGATTGAAAGTGAAAAAACTGAAATCGTTGCCTGCCGCTGTTCATGACGCTTGGCCAAGTCTTCGCGATTCTTCCAACAGCGCTAAGCTATCCACTTTGGACCTGGCCGCACTTCCCATCGATCATTCGGTGAAGCCAACTGGTGAGCGAGGCGGCGAGGTTGAAGCCGGAAAAGTCCTTGAACGATTTCTTATCAAGAGACTTGGCGATTATGCAGAGGCTCGCAATGAACCCGAGCAAGCTGGATCGAGTTGGTTATCGCCGTATCTTCACTTCGGAGCCATGAGTGCTCATGAAGTTTTTCAGAAACTGACTGAAAAGATCGGA
>JANODQ010000029.1:0-5288 GCA_031412775.1 Pirellulaceae bacterium
GTCACAGCTTTTGGGCGGGAGACGTGCGGAAACGAAAGAGCCTCGCGTGATAACTGAATCGTTTGGTTAGCAAAGAGTTTTTAGTTTGAAACCCGATAGATAACTCTTAAAGCTCCGCCAAGACGGAGCACTCCAAATTTGGAGTGCTGTGACTAGTCACAGCGTTAGGGCGGGGGACGTGACGCAAAGAAAGAGCCTCGCGTGATAACTGAATCGTTTGGTTAGCAAAGACTTTTTAGTTTGAAACCCGATTGATAACTCTTAAAGCTCCGCCAAGACGGAGCACTCCAAAGGGGTTAAATCGACGCTACCGACTCGGTGTTGGCGAAGCGTTCTTGGAGGTCTCGGCAGGCTTGGATGATGCCTTGGGTGTCGATTCCGATTTCTTTCAAGAGATCAGGGCGTTCGCCGTGCTGGATGAAACGGTCGGGGATGCCTAGCGTTCTTAAGATGCGGGTGTCCCAGCCGCTTTGACAGGCCAACTCAAGAACCGCACTTCCGAAACCGCCTGCCAGGGCTCCTTCTTCGACAGTGACGATGAAGCGACAGTCTTGGAAGAGCTTTTCGAGCATCTCGCTGTCGAGCGGCTTGATGAAGCGAGCGTTGACTACGGCGACTTCGATCCCTTCGAGTCGCAAAACTTCGGCGGCTTCTAAGGCTTGCTGAAGCATGGCTCCACAAGCCACGATTGCTCCGTCGACGGGCGCTCCATCAGTTCCCGTGCGAAGCATCTCGGACTTGCCAAGTTCGATCGGTTGCTTGGGTCGATCAAAAGTGTTCGCAGTTGCCTTTGGATAACGAATCGAGGTAGGCCCCGAAAGCTGTAGAGCGAACTCGAGCATCGGCTGAACTTCAGTCGCATCTCCTGGAGCCATCATCACGATGTTTGGGAAGACTCGCATGTAGCCGATATCGAAAACTCCGTGATGCGTCGGACCATCGGGGCCGGCAAGCCCGCCTCGGTCCATCATCAAAACGACTGGCAAGTTCTGGAGCGCGACTTCTTGGAAAATTTGATCGTAGGATCGCTGCATGAAGGTCGAATAGATCGAAACGATCGGTCGGAGGCCTGACTTGGCGTGACCAGCTGCGAATGCGACGGCGTGCGATTCGCAGATTCCGACATCGAAAAATCGATCGGGAAACTCATCGCGAACCGGTTCGAGTTTATTTCCTTGGCACATCGCGGCAGTCATCACGGTCACCAGCGGGTTGCGACGCATCTCATGAAGAATTGCATCGCGAGCGTAATTCGTGAAGGCAGGTTTGCCGCTCGTTTCGATGATCTTCGGCGTTCCTTCCATGTCTTCAAACGCGGGTGGCGTGTGGAAGTAGACCGGGTCTGCGGCGGCGGGTTGATAGCCGTGTCCTTTTTCAGTGACGACGTGCAAGAGAATTGGGCCTTGCTGGTCCTTGGCCATCTGCAAGTACTTGCGAACCAGACTAATATCATGGCCATCGATCGGGCCAAAGTAACGGAAGCCGAACTCTTCAAAAAGCATTCCGCCTACAAAGCCCGCTTTGACACCTTCTTTGATTTGAGCCAGCATGCGTTCGGCTGGATCGCCAAAGACAGGTAGCTTGTTGAGTGCTTTAACGACCTCGGTTTTCAAGCCTGTATAAAACGGATTCGATCGGAGCTTATCGAGATAGCTCGCAACGGATCCAACGCGTGGGCAGATCGACATCTTGTTGTCGTTGAGAATGACGATCAAGTTCTTGTCGAGTTCGCCTGCGTTATTCATCGCTTCAAAAACGATACCCGATGGCAAGGCACCATCACCGATGACGGCAATGCTATGCCGCTGCGACTGGCCCATCAAGTCGTCGCCACTCTTAAGTCCCAGCGCCGTCGAGACACTGCAACCGGCGTGGCCTGTCATGAAGAGATCGTAGGGGCTTTCGACCGGATTGGGGTAGCCCATGAGACCGCCTCGTTCGCGAATCGTAGTGAACTCCCGATAGCGACCGGTGATCAGTTTGTGCGGGTAGATTTGGTGGCCCGTGTCCCAAATCAATCGATCTTCTCGGAAGTCAAAAATGCTATGAAGAGCCAAGCACAGTTCGACAACTCCCAAGTTCGACGCGAAGTGCGCTGTGCGGGTCGTCATGAGGTTGCAAAGCACATCACGGATCTCGACTGCGAGCGATTCAAGTTGTTCAACTGACATGCGTTGGAGCTCTTCAGCAGAATCCAATCGCGAGAGAATCTCGTGCATTTCCTAGTGGGTCCTTTCCAGGATGGTCTCGGCAAGACGAATTAAGGGTTCGCCCCGCGATCCGAACATTTCCAACGCTCGAATCGCCTTTTTAGTATAGTCTTTCGCCGCGAGAATACTCTCGGGGACTCCGTAAAGACGTGGGTATGTCAACTTGCCCGCCGCTTCGTCTTTGCCCGCCCGCTTGCCCAATTGCTCGGAAGTACTTTGCACGTCCAGCAAGTCATCGACGATTTGAAACGATTGCCCGATAGCTTGACCGTAAAGCCCGATAGCCGCCATCTGCTGCGGAGTCGCTTGGGCAGCCAACGCCCCCAGTTCAAGCGAAACACGGATCATCGCACCCGTTTTGCGAGCATGAATGCGAGCCAGAAGCGACTTGGCATCGGTTTCCCCTGAGCCGCCGTTTGAGCCGTGGGCGCTGGCCCCGGGTGTGGATTGTCTATCAGTTGGAATGTTTATACCTGCGCCACCCGCGGCTAGCGCCGACGGCTCACAATACCAGTCGGTTTTTTCGGCTTGGAGGTCGTCTGCTTGGCCGCCGACCAGTGCCATCGGGCCGGATGCGACGGACAACAACTGACAAGCCCGGGCGGCAAGTTCGGTTGGCTGGAACGAGTGTGCTAAAACGGCGAAAGCCATTGGTTGAAGGGCGTCTCCAGCAAGGATCGCAGTCGATTCGTCAAACTGGATATGACAAGTAGGTCGCCCACGTCGCAAATCATCGTCGTCCATGGCCGGCAAGTCGTCATGGATAAGTGAATAACAGTGAATCATTTCAACCGCAACGGCCGCTGGAAAGGCAACCGAGTAGTCGCCGCCGACCACTTCCGCCGCCCACAACGCCAAAAGCGGTCGTAGTCTTTTACCCGGAGCCATCAACGAATATTCGATCGCATCCACCAAAGGACTCGGCCCGCCAGCAGTCCAGCGAAGCATATGTTCCCGGAGGTGAGTTTCAACCTGTCCCGCGCGGTCTTTCCACTGAACAAGAAATTTTTCGGACTGCGAAGCATATCCTGAGCCGTGGGCGCTAGCCCCGGGTGTGGATTTTCCATCTGACGGAACATCGTTGGGTGCGCCACCCGTGGTTAGCGCCGTCGGCTCAGGGTTTGTTGTGCCGCTGTCTTGATCGTCCGATGGCGACAGTGTGGAGTCTGCAGAAGAAGGGGACGTTCGCAGCATGTCAGAGCAGAAAAAAGGGAAATCGACGGCGAAAATTGGGTTAAATCACTGAGCGTGCGGGATTATAGGCCAACCGGCTCAAAAAACCCAGGCTTATTATATCGTCGAGCATAGATGCCGAAATAGGGAGGTTGTTCGCCACGGTGATCTGAGCCGCCGGCGGTAGTTCAATGCCATGTACTTTCGATTCATCAGCCGCCTGGCGTCAGCCTGCGGTTAGTGACAACGCAATAGAAACCGCACGCTGATGCGTGGCGGCTGATGAAATAGCAGACAGTTTTTATAGAAAGTAGATGGCATTGGGCGCTAGCCGCGTCGTTGGACTTTCTTGCGCAAGCGGTTGGGAAGTCGTTTGAACTCGGCTACTGCCTGAGGCTCTTTTCATTCACCCAATTTCATTCAATGGGTCGGGGCTTCCCTGTTGGGGGTTGCGGGCGGACAATGGATCGGTGGTTTCATGCCCCTGACTCTCGAGGGATGGTTTCTCATGCAAAATCGGCTTCGCTTCTCGCTCTCCTCCACTTTTCTCTCCAAGTTCCTCTCCCGGTTCTTTTTCATTGCGATTGCACTCAGCTCTGTTACTGCATTCGCTCAACCGCAAGGCCAACCCATGGATCGTACTGCCGCTTGGAAGTCAGTCGAAGATGCGATCGCTCGAGGGCTTCCGCAAACAGCAATCGAAAAGCTCCAGCCGATCATCGATGCTTCTCTCGCGGAGAACGCCTATGACGAAGCGATCAAAGCGATCGGCATGAAGATCATGAATGAAGGGAATATCCAAGGAAATCGACCCGAAGAAAAAATCGTACGCATGCGGGAAGCAATCCAAAGCTCGCCCGATGTGATGAAACCCGTCATGGAAGCGGTCCTCGCGAATTGGTTCTGGGACTATTTCCAGCAGAACCGATGGCAGTTCCTGCAACGAACGCAAATGGAGAACTCAGCTGACAGCAAATCTGGCACGGACTTCACCACGTGGAGCTTGCCTCAGATTCTTCGCGAGATCGATTCGCAGTTCGACCGCGCTCTTAAAAATCGTGAAACGCTGCAATCGACCTCGACAAATCAATACCGCAAGCTTCTCGATCAAGGGAACGCTCCGGGCACTTTTCGACCAACAATGTTCGATGTGATCGCTCATAACGCACTCGAGTTCTATTCCGCTGGCGAACAAGGGGCGGCTAAAGTTCAAGATGCGTTTGACTTGAACGCGGATGGGCCTGTGCTTGGATCGCGCGATGAGTTTATCGCTTGGAAGCCGACGACGACCGATACCGATTCGCTCCTATTGCGAGCGGTGGAGCTCTATCAAGAGCTGATTCAATTTCATATGAAGGATAAAGACCCGTCGGCGTTGCTGGATGCGGATCTGCTTCGAATCGAGTTCGCCAAGAATCATGCCAACGGCGACGATAAAGATGCTCGTTACAAGTCTGCACTCAAGCAATTTGAACAAGCCAACGCGAAGCACGCAATTTCCACGCGAGCCCTTCATAGCCTTGCAGCACAAATCCAATCGGAAGGTGCTCTCGTTGAAGCACACAAGATTGCACAAGAAGGACTGAATCGATTTCCCGACAGTGTTGGTGCGAATCGCTGCTACAACTTGATCCAAGAAATCGAAGCCCCCTTGGCGACGGTAAGCACGGAACGTGTTTGGTCCGATCCATGGCCGACTATTGATGTTCGTTACCGCAACACATCCAAAATGTACTTGCGACTGGTCCGTTTCGACTTTGATTCATTCATACGTCGCGAAAATTGGAATCCGGGTTACTTTGATTTCAACGATCGTCGTTCGATCTTACTGCAAAACCCGATCAAGAGCTGGTCGATCGATTTGCCAAGAACCAACGACTTCCAAGAGCGAGTCGAAAAGGTAGC